>JBPEXP010000314.1:0-3062 GCA_052031475.1 Flavobacteriaceae bacterium
ACATCATAACTTTCAGGAACGCCCAGGGCGAATTAATAGAGGCCGTAGAAGTGGTGAGCAGTGATACCAAATACCTCGTGAAGATCAGCCAGAAACTTGAAATAACCATGGCCAATTACGATGAAGAAGATTACGAGGACTACGATGTGGATGATCCCGATGCTATCCCTGATTTTGAGATTGAGGACGAACAGGAATAAAATTTTCATATGGCATATACTCCGTTTCATCTGTCATTACCCTGCAAGAGCATTTCGGCAACAAGACAATTCTATGTGGATTTATTAGGTGCCCGTGAAGGAAGATCTACCTCAGGTTGGATCGATATCGATTTAATGGGGAATCAAATCACCTTTACCAAATCCGGACCTTTTCAATTTAATTTTAAGTCCTACAAGTTCGAGGATGCCGTATTACCCGCATTTCATTTTGGGCTGATAGTCCCTAAACAGAAATGGGATGAGATGTATAACCGTCTAAAAGATGGCCCGGAAGAAATAAGTGCGGCGATTACCTTCTTGAGTGGAAAAGCGGGTCAACATACTTCGTTTTTTATCACCGATCCCAACGGCCATACCGTTGAATTCAAGTCATTCTCAAACGATTCAGAAATTTTTAATCAGTAGTCAGCTCCCTTAGATTGGTGAGCATTTCTTCTGTTGTATTTTCCAGATTGTATTCGTGCTCCCAACCCCAATCTTCGCGTGCTGCACTATCGTCTATACTTTCAGGCCACGAATCTGCAATGGCCTGCCTGAAATCGGGAGAATAAGAGATTTTAAAATCGGGCATGTGTTCCCTGATGCTCTCCGCGATATCTTTAGGTGTAAAACTCATCGCTGCCAGGTTATAAGAAGAGCGCACACGGATTTGCTCAATTGGTGTACTCATCAATTCAGTAGTTGCCCTGATAGCATCTTCCATATACATCATTGGTAAGCGCGTATCTTCTCTCAAAAAACATTCGTACTGTCCGTTTTCCAATGCGCGATGGTAAATTTCAACTGCATAATCCGTGGTCCCACCACCTGGAGGAGTTTTCCAACTTATTAGCCCGGGATAACGAATACTGCGCACATCTACGCCGTGCTTCTTGTGGTAATACTCACACCATCTTTCACCTGCGAGCTTACTGATCCCATATACCGATCCCGGATCCATAATAGTAGTTTGAGGGGTATTCTCTTTCGGTGTGTTTTGTCCAAACACGGCGATACTCGAAGGCCAGAAAATTTTGGTAAGATGATTATCTGCAGCGAGTTTCAGCACGTGGAGTAAGGAAGACATATTCAGATGCCATGCCTTTTCGGGATTTTGTTCTGCTTTAGCACTTAGTAAAGCAGCCATTAAGTAGACTTCGGAGACCTCATTTTCCTCAATTACTCGTTTGAGTGCATCAAAATCTGTTGCGTCAAGGATTTTAAAGGGCCCACTTTCCATAAGTTTATCGGATCCTTCCCTGATATCGGATGCGATAACCTGCTCACCACCAAGACTATTGCGCAAGTTTAGGGTCAATTCTGTGCCAATTTGGCCACAGGCCCCTACAATTAAAAGATTTCCATCCATCAGGCTAGGTAGAATTAGGCCTCAAATATAGCTCTTATTAAAATTTGTACATTCGTTCCATGCGTAAATTGTTCCCATTGATTCTAATGCTCGTACTGGGGGCCTGCAAACAACAGCAAAGTAATACCAACCCGGACACTTCCCGAGTAATGGCAATTGGGGAAATTCAATTACCACAGCTTATAAATTTGCATCCTGACACCCAAAAAGAGATTCTCAAATGGGAAAAATTCCAGGAATTCGAGTCCAGCTTTAAGGGTTTGTACAGCATTGAAAACAGAGAAGACCTGAAATTGGTGGTGCAGGACCTGATTGAAAAATACCAGGAATTAAACGCATCCAGTCCTCCTGAAAAACTAAACCTTTCACAGGTAAAGAGCCGAATGGTGGTGGTACTTACCAAACTCTATCTTATAAAAGAAAACCTGGATTATAACCAGGAATTGGAAAGCGAGATAATAGCTGTAGTCGATGCTTATAACGACTTAAGAGCGCAAATGAATTCACAACTTACCAATACGCTCGATACCAAAACAATTGAAGATGATTAAAAGACTTAGTTTCGCCCTCTTCCTATTTCCCATTCTTATAAGTGCCCAGCAAGATGCTGATGTAGAAGCAATAGATCAGCTACTGGAAAATTGGCACCAAGCAGCCGCAAATGCCGATTTTGACGCCTATTTTGGTGCAATGACCGAAGGAGGGGTTTTTATTGGGACAGATGCCACCGAGAATTGGGATAAAAAAGAATTTATGGACTTCTCCAAGCCTTATTTCGACAAGGGTAAGGCCTGGAGTTTCAAGGCTGTGGAAAGAAATATATTCATTCACGATAACGGGGAGGTTGGCTGGTTTGATGAACTTTTGGACACCTGGATGCAGCTGTGCAGGGGTTCGGGTGTAGTTCAAAAAGTTGAGGGTGAATGGAAAATAGCTCACTATGTACTTTCGTTAGCAGTACCGAACGAAAACGTGGATAAGTTGGTTGCTATGAAGAAAGAAAATGACAGTATCCTGATCCAAACACTAAAATCAAAACCAGAGTAGATGAAAAAACTCCCCCTATTGATGTTATTCGGGTTTATACTACTAGGCTCGTGCAAAACAGAACCGGAGATTGTAAAACCGGAAGAATATTACAGCTCTGACTTGTTTATCGATGTTCAGTTGGAAGCTATTTTCGAGGATTCCAAAACCTTTACTGACCTTGTCCCCAATACTTCCTATAAGGAGGTAATGAAATTGTACGAGCAACAAAAGGACAAACCGGAATTTAACCTTGAACAATTTGTATCCGATAATTTTTCCGACCAGTCACTTGCGGTATTGAAATTTGAGACGGATACCACTAAGAATATGTACGAACACATATCCAGTATCTGGGATAAATTAAAACGTGGGCCTGACAGTTACAATCCAAATTCATCACGAATTGCGTTACCCAAGGAGTATATAGTTCCCGGGGGTCGATTCCAGGAAATCTATTATTGGGA
>JBPEXP010000315.1:0-2029 GCA_052031475.1 Flavobacteriaceae bacterium
TCGTCGTCTTCCTTTTTTTCATTTTGAGCAAATCTGGAAAAAGGACTGCCGATCACTTACTCATCCTTTTCAACCTGCTTCTTATCAATTATTTGCTGGCTGATGTATTGATCAGAATGGAATTTACCGTTGCCAGCTTCTTTTTTCACCTCATCATCCCTTTTTACACGCCTTGTTTCGTGCTATATGCCCTGGTGCTTATTGACCCGGACCACAGACTGAGAAGGCGCTGGTGGTGGCTGATATTCCCGGCTACGCTTTATGCAGTTATCGTTTCCATTGATTTTGCTTACCATCAATTTGATGTGAGCTTTGTAGAATCACTTTACACACAGCCTGCCATCTGGTACCAGATCTTATACAAGGGCCAGATCTTGTTTGCTATTTTCCTACTTTTCTGGCTTTTGAGGCAAATTCGCATCTACCAGCGAAATATCAAGGAAAATTATTCCTTTATAGAAACCCTGCACCTCAACTGGATCCGGGTATTCGCCTGGATCAATATTGCTCAAAACGGCCTGATCATAGCCATTTTTGTTCTCTTCAGTGTGGGTTGGCTAAGATCTGTGGATGCTCCATTTCTTATAATCAATGCAGTGATGGTTCTGTCGGTCTTTTACCTGAGCTTTTACGGTATCAGGCAGTATAACCTGGCAGAGTTTGATGTGCTTCTGCGTAGCGACGGAAACAAGTTCCGATATGTGGCAGGTAATGAAGACGAGGAGATGGCCGAAGCAGACAAATACAGTTCATCATCGCTTGCAGAAAGCGAAATGGACGACATTCTTGAACGTACGGTCAGTCTTTTTGAAAATGAACAGATGTTCCTGGAACCCCAGCTGAAAATAGGGGAGATCGCGGCAGCGCTCAATATATCTATCCACAAATTGTCTCAGACCATCAATTCCAGGACGGGACAATCCTTTTACGACTTTGTGAACGGCTATCGCATCGCTTATTTTAAAAATTTACTGTCCGATCCGGCCAATCGGAAATACACCATCCTCGCCCTTGGCTTTGACAGTGGCTTTAACTCCAAGGCCACGCTAAACAGGATCTTTAAAAAGGAAGAGGGCATTTCACCTTCCGAATACAAGAAAAAGCTGGCATTCAACTAAGCCGTGGTTCTATAGGTCTCAAATTATCGGATGCGTCGCAAGGGCAGGGCAGGAGCCCCATATTTGCCCTGAACCATTGATGAAACCATAACGAGTTTCAGCATTCTCATCAACTATTAAAATCTAAAAAAATGATCCGAAAATTCACGCCTGAAGACACCCAGCCCTTATTGCACATATGGATCGAGGCATCCCTACTGGCCCATCCTTTCCTCGAAGACAATTTTTTCGCACAGGTATTAAAAGACCTGGAAGAACTTTATATACCCCATTCCAAGACCTGGGTCTACGAGGAGGCCGGCACCATTATTGGCTTTATCTCCATGATGGACAATGAAATAGGCGGACTTTACGTACTTCCCGATGAGCACAGTCGCGGTATTGGCAGCCAGCTGGTCAATTTTGCCGCCCTCATGCATGACCAACTGGTCGTAGAGGTCTTTGAAAAGAATAGAATTGGCAGGGCCTTTTACCGGAAATACGGATTTCAATGGCAAGGCAGCTATTACCACAAGGAGAGCAAACAACGGGTTTTGCGCCTGCACCTGTCAACCAGCGCCCTGAAACCAGGCCTGGCTGGCTTGCACAAGCCTCTGTCTCAGCAACAATACAATTAACGGAACAAGCAGAAAGATGAAAACCCAAAGATCTCAAAAAAGCAGGTTGGCCACCTATAAGATTCCTTTACCACTAAAACTGGCCGCGCTGTGGACCAGCATGATGTTCTGCTTCGTCTATGGCGATTACCTGGGCTTATACGTTCCCGGTGTACTGGACGGGATAAGGTCTGCAAATACTCCGTTGGGTGAGACCACGCCGGCTTTGCTGCTGGCCTTTGCCCTTAGTATGGCCATTCCGGCACTGATGATCACGGCCTCAGTATTTCTCAGGCCCGGGCCCAACCGCTGGCT
>JBPEXP010000316.1:0-11272 GCA_052031475.1 Flavobacteriaceae bacterium
ACTCAAGAGCAGCTAAAGAGTGTGCTTAAAAAACTGGGGATGACTGCAGAGCAGCTACTGCGCAAAAATGAAGCTGTATGGAAAGAAAATTACAAGGGAAGAGAACTCTCGGAAGATGAGATCGTGGAAGCCATGATCAGTCACCCGAAACTTATAGAGCGTCCTATAGTGGTAAAAGGCGATAGAGCTGTTCTGGGAAGACCCCCTGAAAACATAAAAGATTTTCTGCAAGTATAAGTCGTCTTAATTATGGCAGGCCAGTATAGGAATAACTATATTTGCAGTCCATTAGATTAATCACATATACTATGAGTCACAGATACTTATGCATTTGGTTCTTTTGTCTGGCACTGCTGGGTATCTCCGAAGTTGAAGCCCAGTACCGTACCGGAAATCCCTATTATGGCAGGCAGAACAGTATTGTACCCAGTGCAGACGATCCCAAACCGGAACCTAAGGCATTAACAGCCGAGGAGATTGTGGATAAGGAAATGCCTAAAATTGCGGAGGCCGCCGAATTGAATGATTTTGAACAGGCCGTGGTATCGTCTATCCTCTACAAGTATCTCAAACAGACCATAGAACTGAAACTACTTGAACTGGAACCTGAAAAAACCAGGGAAGGCCTTGAGAATATACGAAAGAATCAGAACGAGGAATTGAAGGCCGGTCTGCCTGAAGATAAGTATAACCTGATTGTAGAAATTCAGGAAAAAGGATTCAAAAAAGTAAAAAGCAAGAGTAAGAAGAAAAAAAAGAAAAAGAATAAGGACAGTTAAAATAGCCGTCATAAATCAAAAAAGCCCTAATCGGGCTTTTTCTATATCTCTTGTTTGGCTCTCTTTGCCTCACGTCTTTCCTTCCACATTTCCCTTAGATTACCACCAACCCAATAAGGGACGATGAACAGCAGCAAGAGCATCATCAACCAAAACCCAATCGTTACGATAGTCAGGAATGCGAGAAATCCAAGGTATTGGTCAAATTCAAACATACTTTTCAATTTTTACATCACAAAGATATACTTTAAACTCAAAAAATTAAATAAGCCGGCAAATTTTCTTTGGTCGAAATAAGCAATCGCTTACGGCAGAAATATAAGGCCTATGAACTACCTTTGTAGATAGCAAAAATCAATCGTATGAGCTTCAGAGTAGAGAAAGATACCATGGGTGAAGTAAGGGTGCCATCGGATAAGTATTGGGGTGCTCAAACAGAACGTTCAAGGAATAACTTTAAAATTGGTCCCGCCGCGTCCATGCCGTTGGAGATCGTTTATGGATTTGCCTATTTGAAAAAGGCAGCCGCTCATGCCAATTCTGAGCTGGGAGTGCTCTCTGAGGACAAAAGGGATTTAATTTCGGCCGTCTGTGACGAGATCCTGGAAGGCAAACTGGACGATCAATTCCCCCTGGTCATCTGGCAAACCGGATCAGGCACCCAGAGCAATATGAATGTCAATGAAGTCATTGCGAACAGGGCCCATGTTCTGGCCGGCAAAAAGATAGGTGAAGGCGAGAAAACCCTGCAACCCAACGACGATGTGAACAAGTCCCAATCCTCTAACGATACTTTTCCCACGGGGATGCACATCGCTGCGTACAAAATGATCGTGGAGACCACAATCCCCGGCATCAGGCAACTGAGAGAGACTTTGAACACCAAATCAGATCAATTTAAGAACGTGGTCAAAATTGGTCGTACGCACTTAATGGATGCCACTCCCCTAACCCTTGGCCAGGAATTTTCCGGTTATGTCTCCCAGTTAGATCACGGTCTGAAGGCGCTTGAAAACACCCTGGACCACCTTAGCGAACTTGCGCTGGGAGGAACTGCTGTAGGAACAGGCCTCAATACACCCAAGGGTTATGATGTAGTGGTGGCCAAATACATCGCCAACTTTACCGGATTACCCTTTAAAACAGCCCCTAATAAATTTGAGGCTTTAGCTGCACATGACGCGATTGTTGAGAGCCATGGGGCTCTGAAACAACTGGCAGTATCGCTGAATAAGATCGCCAATGATATCCGCATGATGGCTTCCGGGCCGCGTTCAGGTATCGGCGAGATCCTGATCCCGGCCAATGAGCCTGGAAGTTCGATCATGCCCGGAAAGGTGAATCCTACCCAATGCGAGGCGCTTACCATGGTTTGTGCACAGGTAATGGGTAATGATGTAGCCATTGCGGTGGGCGGAGCACAAGGTCATTATGAATTAAATGTCTTTAAACCGGTGATGGCTGCCAATATCCTGGAATCTGCCAGGCTTTTGGGTGATGCTTGTGTAAGCTTCGATGAAAATTGCGCCGTTGGGATTGAGCCTAATCACGCAGTGATCAAGAAGCTGCTCAACAACTCATTAATGCTGGTAACGGCCTTAAATACTAAAATAGGTTATTACAAGGCGGCAGAAATAGCCAATACGGCTCATCAGAATGGAACCACTCTTAAGGAAGAAGCCGTTAGGTTGGGCTATGTAACGGAAGAGGAATACGACAAATGGGTAAAACCCGACGATATGGTTGGCAGCCTTAAATAATGCCAATAAACTTCATACCATAAAAAAAGGGACCTCCGTAAAGTTGGTCCCTTTTTCATTTGTAGGATAGTGTTTATTATTTCAGGGTGAACTTGTTAGTACCCAGTAATTTTAAACCATCGTCATAAACGTTAACCATGTAGTTTCCTTCCTGGAAATCGCCACCTGGCTTGTCGATGAAATCACATACATCGATGTTGCTGTTCTCGTAGTAGAAGAAAGTTCCTTTACTATAGGTTACAGAAGCACCGTCATCGTTAGTTTTTGAATTACCTCCGCTGATCACGTTTCCTTGCGGGTCAAGCACTTCAAGAAGGAATTCCCTGTCGCCGGCCTCTGCAATAACGTTATCCGCCACAGTAAAGCAAATTTTAAGCTTGTCTGTCCTGTTGGCCCTTGTAGTAGAAACCATTTTGCCATTGTTTCGAACGCGAACGGCATCTACGGTAAATGAAGAAAGGTTAAGAGCAGAGCCTCTTTCAACTACTTCAGCAAGCTGAGTGTTCTGAACGACCAGTGAATCGTTAAAAACTGTTTGTTTTTCGAGTTCCACATAAGTACTGTCTCGTTGCATGGCGATAAGCGTATTGGACTGTGTAAGAGAGTCAACTTTTTTAAGCAGCTCTTCCCTCTCTGCCTTCAATACGTTCACTTGCCTTCTGTATCTGGAAAGTGAAGAAATATCAGCCTTCATAGTTTTTACAGAATCGATGTACTTGGCAATCCTGTCACGAGCTTCAACCAATTCTTCATTGGTAGCATTGCTCTCCAGGATAGCTTTGTCGTACTCAGATTTCAGGCTGTTCAGGTCCTCAACTACCAAATCTCTTTCATTGGTAAGGGCCTGAGTGGTTTTTTTCTTGTCCTGGTAAAGGCTTACCGTATAGATCAAGGTTCCCAGTAAAACCACACCCAACAATCCTGCGATTACTTTTAAACTGTTGTTGTTACTTTTTGTTTCAGTCATGATTTTAGAATTAATTATTCTTTTTAATATTTTTCAGATGATAGTATTCAGTCTGTCAGTCTATATACGGAATAAGTAAGAATTTAGATTTTTTTGATTGAAATTTTTTAGATCCATCGTCCAAAAAATCAAATACATAGTACTATTTTAAGTTGTGTAATATTTCATTTGTGACCAGTAACGTCAGCATCATACCGTTCGAATCAAAATACGCCGCTGATTTTAAGGCTTTGAACCTGGCCTGGCTGGAAAAATACTTCTATGTGGAGGCAAAAGACCGCGAGATCCTGGAAGCCTGCGAAGACTATATCATTAAGCAAGGGGGATATATCTTTTTTGCCGAGGTTCAGGACAGCATCGCAGGATGTTTTTCCCTGATCCGGATGAATGACACTGTCTACGAATTAGGTAAAATGGCTGTGGATCCCGTCTATCAGGGCCGGGGAATAGGTAAGCAGATGATGCAGTTTGCCGTAGATTTTGGCAAGTCTCAAAACTGGTTTAAAATCGTTTTGTATTCCCACACTTCTCTGGGGCCTGCTATTCATATTTACCGCAAATACGGTTTCAGGGAAGTTGAGTTAGAAAAGGACACTCCTTATGAGAGGAGTGATATTAAGATGGAACTGATATTTTGATTGTTCATTTGTTGATTTGTTTTTTGTTGATTCGAAGAACTTATCAGAGATCAGTGATACTTGAAAACCGTCAAATCAACGCATTACAAACAGTCAAATGAACATTATCGCACCAGCTTCTTATATTTGATCCGTTTGGGCATAATATCCTCGCCTAGTCGTTTTCGCTTGTTTTCTTCATAATCCGAAAAGGAGCCTTCGTAGAAATAGACCTGGGAATTTCCTTCAAAAGCGAGTATATGGGTGCAGATCCTGTCCAGGAACCAGCGGTCGTGTGATATAATGACCGCACAGCCCGCAAAATTTTCCAGGCCTTCTTCCAGCGCTCTCAGTGTATTGACGTCCAGGTCATTAGTAGGTTCGTCCAGCAACAACACATTGCCTTCTTCCTTGAGTGTCATAGCCAGGTGCAACCTGTTGCGTTCACCGCCGGATAGCATGCTGACTTTTTTATTTTGCTCGGATCCTGAAAAGTTAAATCGGCTCAGGTAGGCCCTGGAATTCACTTGCCTTCCTCCCATGGTGATGAGCTCCTGGCCATCGCTGAAATTCTCCCAGATGGTCTTTTCCACCTGAATATTGGCATGACTTTGATCCACATAGGCAATTTTGGCTGTATCACCTACCTGGAATGAACCTTTATCAGGCTGCTCCTCCCCCATGATCATTTTAAATATGGTGGTTTTACCGGCCCCATTAGGACCTATAACACCGACTATGCCGGCCTGTGGCAGCTTAAAATTGAGATCGTCATAAAGCAGCTTATCCCCGTAAGCCTTACTTACAGATGTTGCCTCAATGACGTTGGTGCCCAGTCTGGGGCCATTGGGTATATAAATTTCCAGTTTCTCATCCAGTTGTTTCTGGTCCTGGTTAAGAAGCTTGTCGTAATTCTTAAGCCGGGCTTTCTGTTTGGCTTGCCTGCCTTTGGCACCTTGTCTCACCCACTCCAATTCGCGTTCCAGCGTTTTTTGTCTTTTAGACGCCTGCTTGCTTTCCTGAGCCAGCCTTTTGGCTTTCTGATCCAGCCAGCTGCTGTAATTGCCTTTCCAGGGGATACCTTCGCCACGATCCAGTTCCAGGATCCAACCGGCCACATTATCCAGGAAGTATCGATCGTGTGTAACAGCGATTACGGTTCCTTTATATTGTGCCAGGTGATGTTCCAGCCAGTGCACAGATTCGGCATCCAAATGGTTGGTAGGTTCATCCAAAAGCAAAATCTCCGGTTCTTGAAGTAAAAGTCGACATAGAGCTACTCGACGGCGTTCTCCTCCTGAAAGTACGGAGATCTTCTTATCCGGTTCCGGGGTGCGCAGGGCGTCCATGGCAATTTCTAGCTTGGTATCCAGCTCCCAGGCATTAGATGCGTCAATCTGGTCCTGCAGCTCGGCCTGCTTGTCCATCAGTTTCTGCATCTTATCCGCATCTTCATAAACCTCAGGCAGCGCAAACATCTCATTGATCCTGTTATACTCATCCAATATGGAAACGGTTTCCGCCACCCCTTCCTTAACCACTTCCAAAACGGTTTTCTCTTCGTCTATCTGAGGATCCTGTTCTAAATAACCTACGCGGTAACCCGGTGAGAACACTACCTTACCCTGGTAGTTGGTATCTTCTCCTGCAATAATCCGTAGCAGGGTTGATTTACCGGATCCGTTAAGGCCCAGGATCCCGATTTTAGCCCCGTAAAAAAAACTGAGATAAATATCCTTGATCACCGGCGTGTTGGCATTCTTATAGGTCTTGCTCACTCCGGCCATGGAGAAGATCACCTTTTTCTCTTCAGACATCAGGTTGGTTTAAGAAGTTCTAAAATAAATTTTTTGGAAAGAAACCGGGTTGCTGCTACACCCTGCCTTTTAATGCATTAAATACCCAGGCGATAGCAAAGAAGCCTATGCCTACTGAAGCAAAACCCCATCCTGCAATTTCGTCGTATCTAAAAGCGCCTAGCGCGATGAGTCCGCAGCCTACAGAAATCATGATGAAGGTGGCCCAGGCGAGCACCGTATTCTTGTTCATTCCCATGTGTTAGTTTGGTTTTGTTGGAATTCCAAATATCGTAATTTTTACCAACCGGGCAGGGATAATTAACCAAAGATTAGCTTTCAAAAGGGAATTTAACGCCTCCCTGCCGCCTTACCTCGTCCATGATCTCCATTAAGTCCAGGCTGTTCTGATGGCTCCACAATTCGCTTTGCAGAAGGCCTGAACGGAGACATTGATTGACCTCCTCAATTTCATGACTGTAGCCTTTCCCTGTGGTTGGGCAATCAAAATGCCTGAACTGGTCATCAATTTGGAGTGAATAACCCTGGGTCTCATGCCAGCGGGGATCCAGATAGAGGCTGCCCAGGCTTCCGGAAATCTCGGCTTTCATCTCAGATTTAGAATTCAGTCCGCTGTACAAAACGGCATGTGCATCCTTGTAGCTGAAGATCATGGATGTTTGTATTTCAGCACCGGTTTTGTAAAAGTTAGACGTTGCCCAAAGCTGGTCCGGCTTTCCAAGGATCAGATAGGCTAGGAAAATGGGATAGATCCCAATATCCAGAATGGAACCGCCGCCCAGTTGCGGATTCAACAGCCTGCCATCTTCACTTCTGTTAAGGGCGTAGAAAGCAAAATCGGCATGCAGATAGGCCACCTGGCCGATATCTCCTTTATCAACGTGTTCCTTTACGGCCAGGATGCTTGGATTAAATCTGCTCCACATGGCCTCCATTAAAAAGGTCCCGTGCTTTTGCGCAGTTTCGATCATTTCGCGGGCTTGCTTGAGATTAACTCCAAAGGGTTTCTCACATAAAACATGCTTTCCGTGTTCCATGGCCTGGATGCTTAAGCTTGCATGCGAGGTGTGCGGGGTAGCGATATACACAACATCCACCTCATCGCACTCAAATAAAGCCTGATAGCTTCCAAAATATTGCTCTGCCTCATACTGGGTGGCAAATGAGCGGGCATTCTCCTCGCTTCTGGAAGCAACGGCCATCAGTTTCGCGCCTTCCACGAGCTGCAAATCCGAGGCAAACTGATGGGCAATATTGCCTAATCCGACAATACCCCATCTAATTTCTTCAATCATAGTTTCTGGTGTAGATAAGCCAAAGTTAATCAATATAAGTGCTTATATTTAGGCCTTAAACAGCTAAGAGGGGCCGCATATGGATATTAACTTCAACCGGAACGAAGATCACAATAAACTTCAGCTTTCAGATCTTCGAAAAAAGCTGGCTACTGTTAAGCTGGGCGGTGGTAAGTCCCGAATAGAAAAGCAGCATGCGCAGGGTAAACTCACGGCCAGGGAGCGCATAGAGTATCTGGTTGATGATCCTAAATCCTGTATCGAGATCGGTGCTTTAGCCGGGGATGGCATGTATGCGGAACACGGCGGTTGCCCATCCGGCGGTGTGGTGGTTGTTGTTGCCCATGTTCAAAAAAGACTCTGCGTAGTCGTAGCCAATGATGCCACGGTTAAGGCTGGAGCCTGGTTTCCCATAACCGCCAAAAAGAATCTTCGCGCGCAGGAAATTGCCATGGAGAACAGGTTGCCCATTATTTACCTGGTAGACAGCGCCGGCGTCTATCTCCCCATGCAGGACCAGATCTTTCCTGATAAAGAACACTTTGGCCGGATTTTCAGGAACAATGCCGTTATGAGCAGCCTGGGAATCACCCAGATTGCTGCTGTTATGGGAAGTTGTGTGGCGGGTGGTGCCTATCTCCCAATCATGAGCGATGAGGCGCTTATTGTAGATAAGACAGGCAGTATTTTTTTGGCAGGAAGTTACCTGGTAAAAGCGGCCATTGGCGAAGAGATAGACAACGAAACCCTGGGTGGAGCTACAACGCATAGTGAGATCAGCGGGGTAACGGATTACAAGTCTAAAGATGATAAAGATGCGCTGGATACCATAAAATCATTGATCTCCAAATTGGGTGCTCCGGCGAATGCCGGATACAACCGGGTTAAACCTCAAAAACCTCAAAAAGAGCCCGGGGATATCTTCGGCATCCTGCCTAAATCACGCACGGATTCTTACGACATGCTGGAAGTGATCCACAGGCTGGTTGACGATTCCGAATTTAAACAATACAAGGAAGGATATGGAAAGACCCTGATCACAGGTTATGGCCGCATTGATGGATGGGCTGTCGGCATCGTGGCCAATCAAAGAAAAGTGGTAAAGACCAAAAGGGGAGAAATGCAGTTTGGCGGTGTAATCTATTCAGATTCGGCAGATAAGGCCACTCGATTTATCGCTAATTGCAATCAGAAGAAGATCCCCCTGGTATTTCTGCAGGATGTAACAGGATTCATGGTGGGTAGTAAAAGCGAACACGGTGGCATCATAAAAGACGGTGCAAAAATGGTGAACGCCGTCAGCAATTCCGTTGTTCCCAAATTCACCGTCATTATAGGTAATAGTTATGGAGCCGGAAACTATGCGATGTGCGGAAAGGCCTATGATCCAAGGCTTATCTTTTCCTGGCCCAGTGCAGAACTGGCTGTGATGAGCGGTAATTCGGCAGCCAAGGTATTACTGCAGATCGAAAAGGCCAGTATGGAGAAAAAAGGTCTTAAAGTAAGTGAGAAGGAGGAGTCAGCGTTATTTCAGAAGATCAAACAACGTTATGACGACCAGATCTCGCCCTATTACGCCGCCGCCCATTTGTGGACCGATGCCATCATAGATCCGCTGGATACCCGCAAATGGATTTCCATGGGTATAGAAGCTGCCAATCAGGCCCCACCCGAGCGATCATTCAATATGGGCGTATTGCAGGTTTAACGCAAAGAGCTGGCAGCCATGGGATTATTGACCAGGCTGTGCAGCCGATACTTCACATCTTTCTGTGCAAGCCTGAACAGGTGAATTTCCTCTCTTTCAAATGCAGTTCCGTAGTTGTAATACACGCTTAACTTCAGATAGGTTGGATCATAGGATTTATTGCCGTCATACTTCATATTAACCTGCCATTTGCCAGGCATACCCTGGCCGATAAAAAATTGCTCGGAAGAATATCCCAATTGCTTTTCCCGCTTAATTTGATCCGGATCCAGTTCCGAGCTATGGGTCCAATTGAAAAATCGGTCTTCAGGATTGACAAATTGAAGGATAAAATCAGCATCGCTATGACTCCATTCAAATACCAGTCGGACTGTCTCATCCGTATATTTAGCGGCCTCTGATCGCTGTTTCGAATCGTCCTGTTTCGCAAGAAGCTGGTCGTACTCTGTGAGCAATATGCTGTCTATACCCATAGCCGGTAACGGGGAATTTTCTAAATCCCTGTACCGGATATATCGCGACAGCAACTCGAAAGCGCGTTTGTGATTGCCTAATCTGGAATTAATATGGGCCAGATCCCGGTAAGATTGGGCATATCCGGGTCTGAGTTTAAATATTTTCCGGTACAATGCCAGTGCTTCTTCATTCAGGTCATAGGCTTCCAGGTGAAAGGCAATGGTTTTCAAAACTATTGGGTTGTCCGCGTTGCGCTCTTCGAGTAACGACAGTATCTCCCTAAAACGCTCCATATCATCCCATCGCTTCACGTAGTATTCTGCAATTTCGATCCCGTTGAATGCAGAAACACTTTGCGGTAGTTTTTTGTCTGCCATAAATTGATCTGCTTCTTCCTTGCTGTCAAAATTGTAAAGAGCCTCTACATATCTGTGCTGTGGAACCTTATCTATGCTTACGAGTTCACGCTCATCAAAAATGTTATTTCTCAGTCTGGCCTGGTCCCTGTTGCGATTTGACCGGCCCAGAGGATCAAAAACACCTCCCCTGGTATTGATAATGATGACTCCTCCTGCGGCAATCTGCCCGTAGCGGACAAGGGCCCCAGCCGAATTGACCACGGCGATACGCTTGATATTAGCCGGTAGGATTTCAGTGGGAGGTTCGGTCATTAATATACCGTCAACATCATAGGCAACCGGTCTGGGATTACCCAATGAATTGAACCTACGGGGCAAAAAAACTACGGGGCTTGTAGGATCACCCGGAGGCCTGGAGACCCTCATGGCAGGTACGTGATTTTGCAGAGCGCCTATAAAATCAATGCCGGCCATACTTAGATCATCCCCGTCTACAATGGTCATGGCAAAGGTGGATCTTTCCTTGTCGAGGATCCCAAAATAGGTTTTGATCAGGTTCTTGTTGATATCGTATTCCGCTTCCAGCTCCTTAAAAGTCTTTCTCCGCCTTTCCACTACCACTTCGTCCAGTTCCTCCACTTCAGGATACAATTCTATATTAACCACCGCATCAACATCTTCGGTCCAATATTCTACGGACTTCATTCCGGTATACGAGAAAATCAGCGCCTTGCGTGGCCGGATCTCAATCCTGTACCGACCATTGTCATCTGTGAAAAATGACCGGTCCGTATCTTTTACAGTGATCTGAACATCAGCCAAGGCAGATTTGCCATCCGTAATCCTGCCTGAGATCTCAATGGTTTTTTGGGAAAATCCATGAAAGCCGAAAAAAATAATGAAGGAAAAGATCAAAAAGTGTTTCATAGACGGAGGCTTAAAGCTTATAGATCACTATACAAAATACGAAATTTCTATTTTGTGTTGATGAGGCCTGTTATTTAGAATTTCAATTTAACCAGTTGATAATCACTTTCTTTTTCAGAAAGCCTCAAGCTGTGAAACTCTTCGCGCTGATCCTTTTTTCCAAAATTATAGATGATCCTGCACATCATAAATGAAGGCGTCTCATCCGCAGCGTTGGTATTGCCCAGGTATTTTACATTGATCAGCCAATCTCCCTCGATTCCATCTCCCACGATCTCGAATTCCTCCCTGGCAAATCCCTGCTCCAATTCTTGTTTGAGTCTGGCAGGATTTACCATAGACGTATGCTCCCAGGTAAAAAATCGTTTCTGAGGATTGACAAATTGGAGTTCGAACTCCGCAGGTGAATAACTCCATTCAAAGACTACCCTGGCGTCATAATATATATTGTTCAGGTAGGCAGATGGCAAAATTTTCAGGTCCAATTTTGGCCTGTGCAGGTAAACCAGGTTTTTTATCTCGGCCTGAACCGATTTTTTTAAGCTGCTGAAATCCAGGTCACTGTTTACGGAACCATCTGCTATGTC
>JBPEXP010000317.1:0-10705 GCA_052031475.1 Flavobacteriaceae bacterium
TCTAAGAATAGAAATACAAGACGAAATTCTTTAACTGTCGCGGGATCGCGACAGTTTTTTTATGCCTGAATGATAAATATGGCCGGTTTTTTATGAAGTTCAGGTTTTTGCTTTTTCCAATCCTTAACCTCCATGGTCTTGATAAATTCAGTAGCAAGACTGATATCGCAGGCGATGCAGAGGTACGACTCATCGCGAAGCGTATTGAGCAATTCCTCCAGCAGACTGTCATTTCGGTACGGAGTCTCAATGAAGATCTGACTCTGCTGGGCGCTTTCGGACAACTTCTCATATCGCTTGATCGCAGCCTTCCTGGCCCTGGTATCTATGGGCAGGTATCCATTAAATGCAAAGCTCTGACCATTTAAACCACTGGCCATCAAAGCCATCAGTATGGATGATGGGCCTACTAATGGTACAACCTGGATCCCCTTTTCATGGGCGATCCTGATCAGGTCTGAACCTGGATCTGCAATAGCCGGACAGCCGGCTTCAGATAAAAGGCCCACATGAAACCCGGCCAGGCATGGATCAAGAAATGACGGAACCAGTTCCGCTTCTGTAAACTTGTTGAGGGAGTTGATGATCAGGTCCGGTTGCGACTTCCTAGGGCTTATTTTTTTTATAAATCTCCTGGCCGTTTTTTCATTTTCAACCACATAGTGATTGATTTGTTCGATGGCTCTTTTTATGGCAATAGGAAGTACCTCCAGAGGTTCTGTATCCCCCAGTGTAGTAGGTATCAAGTACAGTTTTCCAAAATCCTCTCGATCCATGTTTTCACTTTCCGGAAATACGTCCTGCGATCACATCGCAGGCTTGAGAAATAAGGTCGAAAACCAATTCAAAACCCTGTTCCCCGCCGTAATAGGGGTCGGGTACCTCCCGGTATCCCAAATTTACCTCATCCAGCAATAACTTTACTTTCGCCATGTGGTCTGGATTATCTGTCTGAGACAAGATATCCTTATAATTATGACGGTCCATGGCATAGATCAGGTCAAATTGGTCAAAATCCCTAAACGTAAAGCGACGGCATCGCTGGTCAGAGATGTCAATGCCATATTTACTGGCAATGGCGATCGATCTTGGATCCGGACTGTTTCCGATGTGATAGCCGGCGGTTCCTGCGGAATCTACCAAGACCAATTCCGAATTCAATTTAGACTTGAGAATACCTTCCGCCAGGGGCGACCTGCAGATATTTCCCAGGCACACCATCAACACTCGGGTTTGCATGATGATTTAGGAGAATTTCTTGGTTAGATCTTCTATGTACTTGCGAAATTGCTTGTCCGTTTCCGCAAGATTGTCAACCGTCTTACAGGCGTGAAGCACCGTAGCGTGATCCCTCTTGCCAATTTGTGATCCAATGCTGGCCAGGGATGCCTTGGTAAATTTTTTGGCAAAGAACATAGCTAACTGCCTGGCCTGTACAATGTGCCTTTTGCGTGTTTTGGATTGAAGCGTGGCCACGTCCATTTCAAAGTAGTCAGACACAACCTTCTGGATATAGTCGATAGAGACTTCCCGCTTGGTGTTTTTTACGAATTTCTCTACCACCTGCTGTGCCAGTTCCAGCGTAACTTCCTTTTTATTGAAGGAAGATTGTGCGATCAGAGAAATAATGGCACCTTCTAATTCCCTGATGTTGGTCTTAATATGCTTGGCGACGTAATCCACGATCTCTTCAGGCATTTCCACGCCATCCCTGTAGAGCTTGTTCTTTAAAATGGATATCCTGGTTTCGTAATCCGGACTTTGCAATTCTGCCGATAGGCCCCATTTAAACCGCGACAGCAATCTTTGCTCAATGTCCTGCATGTCCACAGGTGCCTTATCTGAGGTGAGGATAACCTGTTTTCCGTTTTGGTGTAAATGATTGAAAATGTGGAAGAAAACGTCCTGGGTACCCGATTTACCACTGAAAAATTGCACATCATCAATGATCAGCACATCTATCAGTTGGTAGAAATGAATAAAATCATTTCTCGTATTCTTTTTTACAGATTCTATATACTGCTGGGTAAATTTTTCTGCCGATATGTAGAGCACCGTGCGCTCCGGATACTTATCCTTAATTTCAACGCCTATGGCATGGGCCAGGTGTGTCTTGCCCAGGCCAACACCACCAAAGATCAAAAGCGGATTAAAAGATGTACCCCCGGGTTTATTGGCCACGGCCAGGCCGGCCGAACGCGCCAATCGGTTGGAGTCGCCCTCCAGGAAATTGTCAAAATTGTAGTTAGGATTTAACTGAGATTCAATTTTGATGTTCCTGATCCCCGGAATGACAAAGGGATTCTTAAGTTCCGGATTCTTGGATTGGATGGGCACATCCATTTCCTGGGGTGAAACCTGCCCGCGATTGGCACTGGGGATCCTTTCAGTGAATGGCTCCCTGTTCCCATAGGTGTTTTCCATCTTGATGATATAGACCAGTTTAGCCTGTTCACCAAGCTCTCTTGTGAGGGCCACTTTGAGCAGTTTTACATAGTGCTCTTCAAGCCATTCATAAAAAAATTTGCTGGGGACCTGAATGCTGAGTGCATTCTCTGATAATTTAACCGGTTTTATAGGTTCGAACCATGTTTTGAATGCCTGCGGTTGGATATTATCTTGGATAAACGCCAAGCAATTGTTCCAAACGGAATTAGCAGTAACACTCATTATATAAATTCTGTCCTATGGGCGGTTAGTGATTCAAGTTAGTTGGTCAGCAGAACGGTAAGGTGCCGTCCTCAAGAGTGAGACAAATATGTGAACAAAAAACCTAAAAAAAAAATCATTTTCCATTGATTTTTTTCTTTTTTTTTCGCATGTTCAGAGCCCGATTTGCATCACCTTTAAATATATCGTTTTTCCCTGAAAAATCATGCATAAATTTGAAATATCTTTCAGGATTCGCTACAGCGAAACGGACCAAATGGGGGTGGTCTATCACGGGAACTATCCGCAATTCCTAGAGATCGGAAGGGTTGAGTGGTTAAGGTCACTTGGGATATCGTACAAAAGCATGGAGGAGAGTGGCATCATGCTTCCGGTCATTTCTCTTCAGATTAATTACAAAAAATCAGCGGTTTATGACGACCTGATTCGGGTGGTTACAAAGCTTGCGAAAACACCTACTGTGAAGATCGAATTTGACTATGAAATTTATAACGAAAAAGGTGAACTTTTGATCGAGGCAAACACGGTTTTAGCCTTTATAGATATCGCGACAAAAAAGCCTGTCAGGTGCCCCCAATATCTCCTTGAAAAATTATTTCCGGACGGCTAAAGTCCTTTAAACCACCTCTGAAGAATTCATTTTTCTATTATCTGGACTTTGAAAGTTCAAATCAACTTTATGGATTTAGATTTTAAATGCTTTGTGGATCATTTACGGTAAACCAGCTGAAAAGTTCAGAATAAGGCCACCACAATAATACTGATCACCGCCAGAACAATCCCCATCCAGTTTTTCAAATCTACCTTTTCCTTGAATAGCACAATACCCAGGAGCGTTGTCAACATCACGATGGCTACATTGTTGATGGTAAAAACCGTTGCACTGTTCCACCCCTCAAACTGAAAAGCCCTCAGCAAGAAATAGATGCTGAAAAAATTAGGAATACCTAAAGCGATACCCCCAATAAGATCCCTGGATCCGCCGCGGAAGGAGAATTTGCGCTGCAAGAGCAGAAAAACCATGCCGCTAATGGCCGCTGAGGCAAATACAGAAGCAGAAAATATGGAGAACTCCCCTGGATCCACGTAGAATTCTTCCAAAAACTTAATGCTCGCATCTATAATTCCGGATCCGAGGAAAACCAGGGCTGGCAGCCATAAGGAACCACGCCCTATAGAAAGGGGCGAACGTTTTATGGAAGCAAAATAAACAGCGGTTAAAGCCAGCAATATCCCAAAAACCTTGAGAGTGCTTAAAGACTCCTCGTATAGCCAAACGCCTACCAGCACAGGTATAACCAGCGACATCTTGGTGGCAACTGAGGCTACGGAAACTCCTAGTTGCTGAGAGGTCCTGGCCATTAGGTTAAAGACAGTTATAAACAAAATCCCAAGTAAAATAGTGCCAGGTATCCACGGCTTGCCCACTATGTTCCCTATGCCAACAGGGCCGTCGTAAAATACCAGTCCGACCGTACAGGCGCAGATATAATTGACCACTATGGCATTTACCGTATTTATATTGTAAGTGCGGTAGAGCCTGAAGACCACAAAAATGAGACTTGTGCACAGTATGCTAAGGGTCAGATCAATCATCAGGCAATCGGGATTTCAATTGAACAATATCATCAGCGCCTACTTTCAGGTGCCATGTCTTGATGCCCAGTTCTCTGGAAGATTCTATATGTTCCCTGGTATCATCTACGAAAAAAGTTTCTTCGGGTATTAAGGTCTGATCTTCCAAAACATGATTGAATATAGCCTTGTCCGGTTTGCGCAGCCCTATCTCATGAGAAAAATAGCAGCAGTCAAAGCATTTGATAAATTGATCATACCTGTCTTTTCCCATGCGCTGTACTACGCGTTCCAGGTGCAGTGAATTGGTGTTGCTGAGCAGGAAAAGGCGATAACGATTCTCTCTGGCAAGGCCCTGGAGGAATTCCAGGCGGTAATCTGGAAAATCCAGTATAATGGCGTTCCAGGCATTTACCAGTTGCTCATCGGAGGCTTCAGGCACCCATTTTCGGGCCCGGAAAAGGAATTCATCCGTAGAGATCCTTCCGGTCTCGTAGTTTTCAAAGAGATCCAGAAGGCCGGGCGTTATACCGGCAAACCCATGCCGGATCAACATTCGGGCTGTAGCTTCTTTATCGAGGTTGATAAATACATCTCCGAAATCGAGTATAAGATTCTTAATCACGATGGTAATAAAATAATTGGTCTGTACCTATTGCCTTCCTGGCAACCGGAGGTCTTTTAAGGTCTGGAGCCTTCAATCCGCCACCAAATAATACATCTCCCCTGAAAACTCTGGCTTCATCCCAGAGGTCTGCATCAATAAATGTTTTTAGAGTGGCCGCTCCGCCTTCCACTATGCAACTTAGAATATTCATCTCTTTAAGTATAAGACAAATCTGACTGGCTGGATCGCTTTTATAGTCTATAAAGCGGTAGCCTTCGTCTTTTGGTGCATGATCCTTGTAATTCTGGTCGGCTATAATAAGCGTTTTTGCCTCCTTGTTGAATATGTGGTAATCAGCTGAAATACTAAGTTGACTGTCAAGCACTACACGAAGAGGAGAAGCACCGTGCCATTTACGACTGTTTAGCTGAGGGTCATCGTCAAGAACGGTTTGACTTCCTACAAGGATAGACTGTTCCTGGGTCCTCCATTGGTGGACCAATTGCCTGGAATAAGGATTAGAGATCCAGTAAGGTTTTGCCTCGTCCTTTCTTAATGCTTTCTCCGGTGCGAGGAAGCCATCTGCAGACTCGGCCCATTTTAAAATGATATATGGTCTATTTTCCTGGTGATAGGTGAAAAATCTTTTATTTACAAGGCGGCATTCTCCTTCTAAAATGCCGCTTCGGACCTCTGCTCCGGCTTCTTTTAGCTTTTTGATGCCGCTGCCCGCAACTTTCTCATGAGGGTCTTCAATGCCTATTACTACCCTTGGGATCCGGTATTTGATAATCAATTCAGCACAAGGTGGTGTTTTTCCATAATGTGAGCAAGGTTCTAAAGAAACATAGAGCGTAGAATGAGGGAGCAAAGATTTATCTTCTACGGAGTTTATGGCATTTACCTCGGCATGAGGCCCGCCAAAAGCACTGGTGAAGCCTTCGCCAATTATTTGATCCTGATAAACCACAACACAGCCGACTACGGGATTGGGAGCTGCCGCTAATCCGCTGTTTTTGGCCAGTTGAATACAGCGCCACATGTATTTTTCCTGTATCTTCACCTGGCAAAAATAGCTCTTTCCCAATGAATACCGGAGCGGTCATATTCAGGCCTGTGAAGCCCGAAGATAATTCAGAACTGGCCCAGATTATTCGATCTGTTCTTACAGAATTAAAGGTGCCGGAAAAAGGTACAACCTATGCTGACCCCGAATTGGATTGTATGTTTGAAACCTTTGCCGGGGATAGGGCGGCCTACCTGGTAGTGGAGGAATCTGGTAAGCTTTTAGGCGGGGGCGGGATCATCCACTTAAGGGGAGCTACCGACGATATCTGTGAACTTCAAAAGATGTATTTGTTAAAAGCAGCCAGGGGCCGGGGAATTGGAAGGAAATTGTTAGCTGCATGCCTCAAAAAGGCCCGGGATCTGGGCTTTCGGCAGTGCTATTTAGAGACCATGTCCGATATGAAAAGAGCACAAGCCCTATATCTGGAATACGGCTTTCAATATTTAGATGAACGCCTGGGTAACACCGGCCATTACGTTTGCCCTGTTTGGATGATCAAAGACTTAGAACAGGATGTATGAAATTAAAGGCGATACGAGAAATTTACCAGACGGAGCTCGCAGATGATTATCCCAGAGAGGAAATTGATAGTTTCTTTTACCTGGCTATTGAACACTATCTGAACCTGGAACGCTTTATTCTTGTCCTCAGGCCAGATATCATATTGAGTAAAGAGGAAGAAAGCCCTTTATTCGAATGTCTGAGCAGATTAAAAAAGAACGAGCCTATCCAATACATTCTTGGAGAAAGTATCTTTACCGGACTGCGCTTTATGGTAAACAACACAGTGCTGATACCCAGACCCGAGACTGAAGAGCTGGTCTATTGGGTACTCAGCGAAATAGAAACAAAAGCCGAAAGCCTGGATATCCTTGATATTGGCACCGGTAGCGGTTGCATAGCCGTAAGTTTGGCGTCAAGAATGCCGGAGCATCAATATACAGCGCTTGATGTTTCAGCTGCAGCCCTGAAACTGGCAAAGGAAAATGCTCTGTTGCATCAGGTAGAGATTGATTTCAGGCAGGAAGATATCACAGCGCTTCAAAACCTGGATAAAATGTTTGACGTCATTATATCAAACCCTCCTTATGTCAGGGAGTCTGAAAAATTGGCTGTTAGGAAAAATGTGAAGGATCACGAACCGGAAATTGCGCTGTTTGTCAAAGACGATGATCCGCTCTTTTTTTACCGTCACATTGTGCGATTTGCCCAGGCTAATATGTCTATTGGCGGAAGCCTCTATTTAGAGATTAACCAATATCTATCAGCTGAAATCAAAGAACTTTTAGAAGAGGAAAATTTTTCAGAAATTGAGTTGAGAGAGGATATGTTCGAAAATCATCGCATGCTAAAAGCCGTATGGAAATGAACCGGTAGTTCAACAAACCGACTAAAAAAATTTTAATCAGCAATAATTTGGACTGATAAGCTGAGAATATATGGACATTAAAAAAAAGATTGAAGCCCTCCGTTCTGAACTTCAGGAACACAATTACCGATACTATGTAGAAGACAATCCGACCATTTCGGACTATGAATTTGATATGAAGCTGAAGGAATTGCAGAAGCTGGAAGAGGAACATCCTGAATTTTTTGATCCCAATTCACCCACCGTAAGGGTAGGAGGTCAGGTCACTAAGAATTTTGATACAGTAAAACACGATTTCAGAATGTATTCCCTGGACAATTCTTATTCCAGGGAAGAGCTGCTTGAATGGGAAGCACGGGTAAGGCGAATACTGGGTACTTCTGACATCGGCTATACTTGCGAATTAAAATATGATGGAGCTTCCATCAGCATTACCTATGAAAATGGTCAGTTGCTAAGAGCAGTAACCCGTGGGGATGGGATTCAGGGAGATGACGTAACTACCAATGTAAAGACCATCAGATCCGTTCCATTAAAGCTAAAAGGTGATTATCCGGCGAGATTTGACATTCGGGGTGAGATTGTTCTCCCTTTGGACGGCTTTGAACGGATGAACAAGGAACGACTTGAACGTGGGGAAGACCCTTATATGAATCCGAGGAATACAGCCTCGGGAAGTTTAAAACTACAGGACAGTAGCCTGGTAGCCGAAAGACCGCTTGAATGCCTGATGTATGCCATAGTCATACCAGGGATGTCTATTTCCAGTCAGTTCAGGATGCTTGAGAAGGCACGTGAATGGGGTTTTAAGGTTCCTGCGTCGGCCAAGTTGTGTAAATCTACGGAAGAAGTCATGGAGTTTGTAGCATACTGGGACGTACACAGGCATGATCTGCCCTATGAGACGGACGGGGTGGTAGTAAAAGTTGATGATATCAGGCAGCAGGAAGAACTAGGATATACAGCCAAATCCCCACGATGGGCGCTGGCCTATAAGTTTAAGGCGGAGCAGGCAACTACCGTACTTAAAAAAATCACCTATCAGGTGGGAAGGACCGGGGCCATAACCCCCGTGGCCAACCTGGAGCCCGTTCTCCTGGCTGGCACCACGGTAAAAAGGGCTTCACTACACAATGCAGACCAGATCGCAAAGCTTGATATCAGGGAAAAAGATACGGTCTATGTTGAAAAGGGTGGTGAAATCATTCCAAAGATCACAGCCGTCGATCTGAGCCGTAGACCAGCCGATTCTGAACCTACTCAATACATCAGTAACTGTCCTGAATGTCATACGGAATTAGTTCGACAAAGCGGGGAGGCTCAGCATTTTTGTCCGAATGATACGGGTTGCCCACCCCAAATTACCGGACGCATCCAACATTTTATCTCAAGGAAGGCCATGGACATTGAAGGTCTGGGATCTGAAACCGTAGAACTGTTGTACAAAGAGGGACTCATCAATAATTACGCTGATCTTTACGAGCTGAGAAAAGAAGATGTATTACCGCTGGAACGCATGGCCGAGAAGTCTGCCGAGAATCTGATCCAGGGGGTCAGGGCTTCCGTTTCCATTCCTTTTGAGCGCGTGTTATTTGCACTGGGAATTAGGTATGTGGGAGAGACTGTGGCAAAAAAATTGGCTAAGAATTACAAGGACATAGATTCCCTGATAGCTGCAGATTTATCAGATCTCATCCAGGTAGATGAAATAGGCGAGCGCATAGCAGAAAGTGTCCTGGACTTTTTTGCCAATGAAGAGAATCGCAGGATCGTAGATCGACTTAAATCCTATGGTCTTCAACTCTCACTTTCAGAAGATCAGCTACAGAATCAAACTGAGAAACTGAAAGGACAAACTTTTGTGGTATCAGGTGTTTTTGAACAGATCAGTCGGAACGAGCTGAAAAAAATGATCGAGGATAACGGGGGAAAGGTAAGCTCGTCCATTTCCAGCAAGACCAGCTATGTAGTGGCCGGAGATAAAATGGGACCCAGTAAACGAACCAAAGCCGAAGAATTGGGTGTACCCATCATCGGTGAAGACGATTTTCTGAATATGGTAAAATAATAAGGTCCCGCCCTGATGGTGCGGGACCTTACAGATATAAGCCAGGTTGGTTAATTACCGCTTAATTCTGCGCTGTATGTCCAGATCTCATCCCAACTGTTGTCAAAGATCAAGTCCATATTTCTTATAAATCCATCCCAGGAATCCTCGCCGTGTGTTTTCTCAAAAGTTGATTTGAACTTCGGATCCTCGTCGTATTCTGCCCAGTTTTTACTAAAACTCACCGTGGCAACGTGCCTGCCTATATCACCTTGACGGAACATGTTGTAATAGACACCCCATGGATTTTCACCTTCCATAGCCTTGATAGTTTCACTGACCATCTTAAGGATATTGTTCAGGTTGTGACCGTGATCTAAATTGATCTCCCAGTAGCGGACAAAAACTATTGGATAGACCGAAGGATCTCCTGTCATCATCGATGTATTGGAAAGTTTGTTGTCACCCTGCCAGTATTCGCCATTTGAAAGCTTTTTAACATAGGGCATGATGTTGTCCCGCCAGTCCTCATCATGACCGCCGTCTGAAGGACGACTATCCAGGTGAGTGAATTTGAGAGGACCCATCATCCATACCATATTCCCTACATTAGGCCCTGTGCTAATGGTATATACCGTTGCCTGGTAGGGTCCTTCACTGTGATACTGCTGGTTGTGCTTCCTCATATTCTCCCCAAGGACTTTGAGCTTGGTGTTGTCTGGAGTGATCATGATAGCTTCCCACATAGGTTCATCTGCATCATCCTGGGCAGTAACTGAGGGTGAATATCCCATGATTAAAAGACTGCCGATAATCAGCGCAATGAAATTTTTGTTCATAATTTTGTGATTTAAATTGGTTATTTATCAAAACTTAAGCGAAATAAGAGTTTTGAGGAATACCGCGGGATGTTTCATGGACGAAACCTTAAGAAATATGTCCGAAAGAGCAGATTTTTTTATCGGGTAATACGATGGGAATACCCAAAACATGGGATGATTTTAAATTGAGCCTCCAGCGGGAATCTCCGGGAGAAACCTGGCCTGAAGCCTTGAGGGCCATGTGGTGGGATGCGAAGGGCAATTGGGAAATGTCGCATGATATTGCCCAGGAAATCACCTCAGACATCGGCCATTGGATTCACGGCTATCTGCACAGAAAGGAAGGAGACCGCTGGAATGCCACATACTGGTACAACCGCAGTGGACGGGACTATCCAAAAAAAAGCCTGGAAGAAGAATCCGGTGAGATTGTCAAATATATATTAGGGTTGAGGTAAAGCGACCGTTAAGCGACCTTCAATACAATTCTGTATCTCGCTTTGCCATTTTCCAAATGCTCAAAGGCCTCATTGACTTCAGACAATGG
>JBPEXP010000318.1:0-12441 GCA_052031475.1 Flavobacteriaceae bacterium
TTAGCCATAGGCCTCACCGAAGATTCCAACCTGTGTTTTGAAAGATTACGGACCAATTGATCAAGGTGGCTATCAAGGATTCGAAGATCTTCCCTGGCTGCGAATTCAAGGATCCAACAGGCCCTCGAAGAAACCGGGTCCTCAATTCTACAAGCGATATTTAACACAGGCCCCGCCAATGCCGGACTTTGCAGCAGCATACGGGCCATCGCCATTCTTTTTTCACGTGAATGGTCTACGTAATTTAGCGCCTCATAAAGTTTCTCAGGGGCCAATTGCACTATTTTGCTTTATCAATTAAGGTCGAAACCAGATCAGGAAGTCCAAGGGAGGCCCTTTCGGGAATAATGGTCAGATTGTGAAAATCTGATTCCCGAATGTTGGGTTTGGGATCTATAAAGTATATGGGTGTGCCCGACGGTGCATAATGTATCAGGCTTGCTGCGGGATAGACCTGTAAAGAAGTCCCCACAACCAGCAAACAAGTGGCCTGTTGTGTAATCTGTGCGGCGTAGGGCAGCAGGGGCACTTCTTCTCCAAACCAGACGATATGGGGCCTTAATTGATATCCTGCCCCGCACTTGTCGCCCCAGAGGAGATCCTTTTTCCATTCGAGGATATCTGATGAGTTTCCCGTGCTTCTCACTTTAAAAAGCTCTCCGTGAAGGTGCAATACCTCAGTACTGCCGGCGCGTTCATGAAGGTCGTCTACATTTTGGGTGATGATATCAACTGAATAATATTCCTCCAGGGCAGCCAGGGCTTTATGACCATCATTGGGCTTAGCATCCAGCAATTGGCGACGCCTTTGATTGTAAAAATCCAGTACCAGTTCCGGGTTAAGTGCAAAGCCCTCGGGTGAAGCCACCTCCATCACATCATGACCTTCCCAGAGACCGTTGGCATCCCTGAAAGTCTTTAACCCACTGTCTGCGCTCATTCCCGCGCCGGTTAGTACTACGATCCTTTCCCTCATAGGTATGTTGCTTATTTAAAAATACGTTTTTATTAAATTAGACTCATGGCAGATCCTGAATTACTGACCTATTTGGAGGAGTTTGTAAGCCCTGAACGCAGACAACGATTTTGGGATGTTCTGAAATACCGAACCAAATACCTGACTATCGCCGCAGAGGATGTATTTCAAATGCACAATGCCAGTGCGATCGTTAGAAGTTGTGATGTCTTTGGCATCCAGGAATTGCATTTGGTAGAGGGTCGATTTGGAAAAAGGATAGACAAGAACATCGCTATGGGGGCCCAGCAATGGGTGGATATCAAGAGCTACAGATCTTCTGAGGAATGTATGGAAAGTCTGAGGGCTAATGGTTACCGCATCGTAGCTACCGTACCCGAGGAACGCGGTTTAAGACTTCACGAGTTTAAAATAAGCCATAAGACGGCCCTTTTCTTTGGAACCGAAAAAGAAGGCCTGAGCGCTGCGGTTATGGAACAGGCCGATGAATTTGTGCAGATCCCGATGGTGGGTTTCAGCGAAAGCCTGAATGTTTCGGTTTCTGCAGCTATTATGATCTACCATCTGACCACTCAACTTCGTGAGAGCGATCTGCCCTGGGCGCTGGAGCGGAATGAAGTAGATGAGAAACGACTGGACTGGACCAAAAAGTCCATCAATAATGTGGAGAAGATCATAGAGCGATATAAGTCTGGTTCTTAAGTGTGTTTGCTGCTCAAAATATTTATGTAGTCAGCGATAATTATCGTATTTTAAATCCTCATTTAATCAACTAAATATCAGATTCATGACAACTTTCCTTTACATTTTACTGGGCTTGGCGGTCATCATCATTTTTTTGGCCATCATCGCACCAAAAAGCTACGATGTTAATAGAAGTATCGTTATTAACCAACCCATCTCCAAAGTATTTGACTATCTCAAGTTTCTGAAAAATCAGGACGAATGGAGTCCCTGGGGCAAAAGAGACCCCAATATGAAGAAAGATTTTACAGGTGTAGACGGCCAGGTAGGTGCTGTGAGCAAATGGGAAGGCAATAAAGAAGTTGGTATGGGTGAACAGGAGATCACCAGGATCGTAGAGAATGAGGTAATTGAGACCCAACTCAGGTTTTTAAAACCCTGGAAGTCCCAATCAGATGCCTATATGAAAGTGGAGGCCCAGGATGCAGACGAAACCAAGGTGGTTTGGGGTTTTAGTGGGAAGAATAAGTTCCCGATGAGCATTATGATGCTCTTCATGAATATGGACAAAGCCGTAGGCAAAGATTTTGAAGAAGGTCTGAGTAGTTTAAAGGCCCGTATGGAATCATAGAAAGAATCATATTCAAAAATTATGGTAGGGTGGTTTGAGATCCCGGTTACCGATATGGACCGGGCAAAAGCGTTTTACGAAACAGTATTTAAAACGGAAATTTCAGTTCATGACCTCGGCGGCTTTATCATGGGGTGGTTCCCTGAAGCCGTCGAAGGAGGAGGTGCCTCCGGTTCCCTGGTCTTACATGAGATGTACGCTCCGAGTAAAACAGACGGTATCCTGATCTATTTTTCTTCACCGGATATAAACGATGAACTAAGCAGGATAGAGAGTGCGGGCGGCACCATACTCAGACCAAAAACGGAAATTGGTGGAGGTTACGGCTTTATGGCCCTCTTTGTAGACAGCGAGGGAAACCGGATTGCCCTGCATTCCCAGGCATAGACAATTAAGGGGCCAATTCCAGCAGCGCTATATCATGTGGATTTTGCAGGATCACTTTGCCATTCCGCACTTCAACGATCGTATCAGAGTAGGTTTCCCGGAGTTTGGTGCCATCTCCGAAAAATCCTTTCACCCAAAGTGATTTTTGCCCGGAAGGAAGATCCAATCCTATGGCTACCTTATCCTTGAAATCCTCCTTGATGTACGTACGGCCAAAAACATATGGACTCTTGGCCAGCCTTCGGTGTTTTCCTGCCCCAACGGCAGGGTGATCCCTTCTGAATTGTCCGAGTTTCTGCCAATGACTCAGGATCTTTTGCTTTTCCTCCAGGGAATCCAATTCTGACCAGTTCATAAAGGAACGCAGCGTGGCATCGCCTTCTGTACCCTCTATGATCAAATTTCTTGCCGATTCATCCCCGTAATATATTTGGGAGGCACCCGGACTCAGCAACAGCATATTGGCCGATCTGTACGGTTTTTCCCTGTTCTTATCAAAGGGCTGACCGTCGTCATGGGAAGTCAGGTAATTGATCACGCTCTTGCCTGCCAACTCCGTTTGCAGCAAGTTGTGATATTTCTTAAAAGTAGTTTCGTAAGCCTTGCCGGCATCTGTTTTCATATCAAAGTTGATCAGGCTGTGAAAGCCGTGATCAAAGTAATCGACCTCCTTATCACCAAAATCAAAAGCCCGACCACCTGATATTCCATAATTGTATACCTCACCAACCATAAAGAATGGGTTGTCATCCAACACTTCATCAGGGTGCTTCTTTTTCCAGGTTTCAAAGGCATAGGAGGCTTCCTTATACAATTCTGCCCAGGTGTGTTCATCGGCGTGTTTGACCGTATCTACGCGGAATCCGTCTATTCCCAGGTCTTTTACATAATCGGTTAGCCATTTGATGATATAGAACCTGGGAGCTCTTGGATAACCCGTCCTTTCAAAGAATAACTGCAGTTCGTCCAGCTCACTGCTTAATCTGCCTTCCGTTTTCCATTTAGCCAGTAGTGGATCTGGCAGTTCCACCGCTTCGTCAGATTCTGTGTAGATGTCAGGCAGGTTCTCCACCAATGTACAACTGGTTGTATTCTCATACGTGGTAAAGTCACATGGAGGACCTGTCCTCACCCAGTCTGATGGCCAGACGGGATCTCTGTCGGTTACAGGTCCGGTGTGGTTGACCACCACGTCCATCAAAATCCTGATACCGTTTTGGTGGGCGGTCTCTACAAGGATTTCCAGATCTTTCTTCGTGCCAAAGTTGGGATCAAGCGCCGTCCAGTCTTTGGTCCAGTAGCCGTGGTAACCATAAGTGGACCCTGTTCCCTCATCCGTGGAGCCATGGATCTGCTCTACCACAGGGGTAAACCATATGGCATTAACACCCAGATCGGTGAAATATCCGCTTTTAATCTTATCCGTGATGCCCTGGATATCACCACCCATAAAACCCCTAAGCACTCCGGTAGAATCTGTGCGGTCAAAGTTCAGGTCATTTTCTCTATTACCGTTGTTAAAACGATCGGTAAGCAGGAAATACACATTGGCGGCGTCCCAGACAAAAGGGGTCTTTTTTTCCACCACAATCACCGTATCCTGGGGTATTTCTGAGTTTTGTGCACTTTCTTTCTTCATTTCTGCGCACGAAAGAAGGATCAGGCTTATAGAAAGTACAGAGAGGATGTTTCTCATGGATGGAATATATTGATTTAAGGAAAGCCGGGATGGTATTGGTCTCTTCTTAAATTGAATCCCACAGCAGAACTCTACCATCTTTTTCAGCCTCTAAAACTAAAAAATGATAGGGGAAATATAAAATTTAATTACACATATGGGGATGAGCTTTCCAGGATCACAGCCTGAGAGCCCCAATTGCGTTGCCCTTTCCGGTTTCTAGTTTTGCCTGTTCAGCACCCTGAATTCTTCGTAGCAACTGCTTATGGCGTCCAGTATCTGCAGGTCGTTGGCGGTTTTTATAAAGGACTTGGAGTAATTGCAATTGGCAAGGATATCCTCAATATCCACTTTTTCAAGCTGGAGTAACTCGGTTAGTGTCTCACGGTCAAATTTAGAAGCGAGCAGGTTCCTTATTTCGTCGTCCTGCTTCATTTTGCGCAGTTTCCTCATCTGATTGGGCTGTTTGCCAAAAAGATTGCGCAAGAGATCAGCCGGATTGAGAATAGCGCCCAATACCTTGGTCACGGCACTGGGACTTTTACTGCCGGCATCATAACTGACGGGCAAACCGGAAATACTGTATTGGTAGGCCGTATTGATGGGAAGGTTCTTTACATCGATCTCCAGATAACCCGTAAGTTGATATGGTCTCACGATGACCTCCTCCAAAGCATAGGCCAGTTCGGTAAGAGAAATTTTGGTATCCTCAAAGCGGAACATGTCATTGGTAACCCGAACTTTTTGTGATTTAAAACCCAGGTAAGAAAAATAGAGTGTATCGTTTACAGATGCTTCAATGCTAAACTTTCCTTTCGCATCCGTAATCGTACCAATCACCTGGTTGAGGTTGATCACGTGAACACTCTCCAGGGGTGTATTGGTCTGTGCGTTCAGCACTACAGCCTCAAGCTTCATGGAAGGGATACTGTCTGTTGTCTGCTGGCCAATGGCCCACAGGCACTGGAGGGCAACAAAAACGGTAAATAGCTTCTTCATCAATAGCAATCAGGTCACAAAACTACTAATAAAACAAAAATACGGCCCACAGTCTATTTTTTAATAGACTATTAACTAATAAAAACCTTTTTTGAGTTTCTTGCCTGCCCGGGACTTATTCTTTTTCTTGCCTTTGCGTTTTTTAGCAGCGAAGTAAGGACCGTTTTGCTGATCCCTCTTTTTCTTTTTACGACCGCGTCCCTGACCTGTGGGATTGCTGGAAATTTCTACACTAACCTTCCTGCCATCGTATTCCAGGGATTGAAATGATTCCAGAACCAATGGGCTGAGGGCAGAATCTGTGTTGAAGAATGAAAAGCTCGACTTCACATCTACCCTTGAAAGATCGTCCTTATCAAGGCCTGTCTGTTCTCTAATAAAGTCTTTTAGGGATTTCCAGTCAAAACCGTCTTTCTCCCCAACGTTGATGAAGTAACGGCTGCTATCCCCGTTGCTGCGCTGATCGCGATGAGGCCCAGCCGTATTCGCTGTGGTCAGGTCTGTTTTGTTCTGGTAGTACGAGTAAAACCGGCCGAATTCAACGGACACGAATTTTTTGATAAGCTCGCTCCTGTCCAGGCCTTCCAAGACGTCCTCAATCGCCGGCAGATAACCTGAAATCTCCTCGTTAACCTCGGTATTCTTTATTTTATTGGCCAGGTGGTAAAGCTGGATCTCGCAGATCTCAATCCCGCTTGGGATCGTTTTGGCCTTAAATTCTTGTTGAATGACCTTTTCGATCTTCCGTATTTTAGGCAGCTCGCTCTTAGTGATGATGACCATGGATACCCCTGATTTTCCTGCCCTTCCGGTACGCCCGCTTCTATGAGTATAGGTCTCAAAATCATCGGGCAGCTGGTAATTGATCACATGGGTAATATCATCTACATCAATTCCCCTGGCAGCCACATCGGTAGCAACCAAAAGCTGGATCTGGTTTTTCCTGAAAGCACCCATGACCAGGTCTCTCTGGTTCTGGCTCAGGTCGCCATGTAGGGCCCCGGCCTGGTAACCGTCTTCAATAAGCCTGTCTGCCACTTTCTGCGTGTCTCGTTTGGTTCTACAGAAAACAACTGAAAAGATATCCGGGTTAGCATCGGCCAATCTTTTGAGGGCTTCGTATCTGTCCCGGCCGCTCACCGTATAATATTCATGCTTCACAGTGCTGATACCCGTATTTTTCCTGCCAACGGTAATTTCCATGGGTTGATGCATGAATTTCTTTGCAATCACTTCCACTTCCTTAGGCATGGTGGCAGAGAACAGCCAGGTTGACTTGTCATCCGGCGTGTAAGAGAGGATCTTTTTGATATCCTCGTAAAACCCCATGTTCAGCATTTCATCAGCCTCATCCAAAATGCAGTATTCGATACCGGATATGTCAAGGATCTTCCGCTCTATCATATCCTGCAGTCGTCCCGGCGTGGCTACAACGATCTGAGCCCCGGAGCGTATCTGTCTTGCCTGTTCAGAGATGCTGGCTCCTCCGTATACCGATACCGTTTTCAAACCTTTCAGGTATTTGGAATACAATCCTAATTCATGGCTGATTTGAAGGCATAGTTCGCGGGTAGGGGTTAGGATAAGACCCTGTGGCCTTCTCTGCTCCGTTTCAATTTTTTGCAGTAGTGGAAAGCCGAATGCTGCAGTTTTACCGGTTCCTGTTTGAGCCAGGGCAACCAGATCCTGTTCTCCATTTAAGAGTAAAGGGATAGTTTTCTGTTGAATTTCGGAGGGCTTTTCAAATCCAAGGTCTGAAATAGCCTCCAGCAGGGCTGCTTCTAAGCCCAGTTCTTTAAATGTTGTCATGTAATATCCTGTTAGCCTATAGTTGTGTCGCACAGAGCGATTAAGGACTAGGATAACAGACTCATCGCAACACGCAATCTTAGGGCGCTAATTTGAAGGCGCAAAGATAGCTTTAATTTTCTGCCCGGAGCACTAAAATCTACTTAATTATTTTATACAGAAACACTTAAGACAAATGCCTGAGAAAATGGGTCAGTTGTCGGAACGCCATATATCTGTGACTGATGGAATTTTTCAATGAGATGGGCATCTGGGCAAAGGTCTGTTCATAGCCTTCGGGCTGAAATACCGGGTCATAGCCGAAGCCTGCATTACCTTTTGGGGCCATGGTGATGATGCCATTAACAGAACCTTTAAAGAGTAGGGGACTGCCATCTAATTGCAAGGCAATAACGGTTTGAAACCGGGCAATGCGACTATTGCTGCCTGTCAGCTCTTTCAGTAATTTATCCATATGTGCCTCGGCAGGTTGCCCGGCACCGGCATATCTGGCCGATCGTACACCGGGCGCACCGCCAAGCGCTTCTACGATGAGTCCGGTATCATCGGCAAAACAGGGATATCCGTAATTTTCGAATACGTGATTTGCTTTAATTATGGCATTTCCTTCAAGTGTTTCGGCGGTTTCAGCTATCTGGTCAGCACAGCCAATTTGGTCCAGTGATATCAGCCTGATGTGATCGGGCAGCATCAGTTGCACTTCTTTCAGTTTATGGGGATTGTGGGTGGCGAAGACCAGTTCCATGATCAGAATCGCGTTAGATATTTTATAGAGCGATCAAAAGTACTAATTTTGGTAGCGCTCAAAAATTTGCCATGCAACTCAAATTGCCCCCTGCCCTGGTTTTTCTTCTTTTCGGAGGGGCCATGTATTTACTGGCCACCTATTTACCGGTGGGCTATTTTGATTTTTTCGGTCGTTTTGTGCTGATGAAAGCGCTGCTCATATTCGCCGCCGGTATTGGTGTTATTTCACTTATTCAATTTTTTAGGGCGCGCACCACGATCGACCCCAGGAAACCGGCAAAGGCAGGGACATTGGTCACAGGAGGCGTATTCAAATATTCAAGAAATCCCATGTACCTGGCCCTTCTCCTAATTTTACTCGCCTGGGGCCTCTGGCTTGGAAATGCCTTTAACACCGTGCTGGCAGCTGCATTTGTCGCCTATATGAATAAGTTCCAGATCCTTCCCGAAGAAGAGGCATTGAGAAAACGTTTTGGCAGGCCTTATGAGCAGTACCTGATCCGCGTCCGTAGATGGTTTTGAAGAGCATCCTGATTATAAGCATTTAAATTAATATTAAAAAATATTAGTAAAATAAATAATAATACTGTATATTAGCTTATCAAATTATAATTATGATCGCAGTCCTTACGGCAGATATCATTAATTCCGCTGATTTTCCTGCGGCCAGATGGATGGAAGTTCTAAAGAACTGCCTCAGCCGTTTTGGTCAATCGCCTCAGGATTGGGAGATCTATAGAGGGGACGAATTGCAGTTGCGCACCAGCAGCGAAGAGGCCCTGAAAACGGCCTTCGAAATAAAAGCTGAGATCAAGAGGATCAAAGGACTCGACATCAGGATCGCCATTGGTCTTGGCGAAGAAGATTACCGGGGCGAAGGGGTGGCCCAATCCAATGGTTCGGCCTATCTTCGTTCGGGCAGAATGCTCGAAAAACTCAAAAGTCAGAAAAAAAACCTCGGAATAGAGAGTGGGTACAAATCCTTTGACCGGAACCTCAATCTCATGTTCGATCTGGCTTCTGATTTTATGGATGGGTGGAGCAGTGTTTCTGCAGAAATGGTGGTCTATGCCCTGAGATATCCCGAATTGAATCAGACAGAAGTGGCCGATAAACTCGATATACAGCAATCGGCCGTGAGCCAACGGCAGAAAAGGGCTCGGATTGGACTGATGAACGACCTGCTTGAACACTATAACTACGCTTTGAAAGAACTTGACCTATGATCCTGTTTATTAAATTATTGCTCGCGCACTTACTCGGCGATTTTGTCTTACAGCCCACACGCGGCCTGATACAGAAGCAATCTCTAAAAATTAAAGCTCCCTTCCTTTATCTTCATATCCTGCTGCATTTTCTTTTGATCCTGTTGCTTACCTGGGATCTGACCATGTGGAAAATTGCCCTGATCATAGCTGTTAGCCATTATCTGATCGATCTGGCGAAACTCTACAGCAGCCCGCTATTCAGTCATAAAAGCCTTCCGTTTTTTATAGACCAGGCCCTTCATATTCTCGTTCTTTATCTGTGCGCTTTTTTCGGGGACCTGCAGCAAACGAGTATGACCCTGATAGAGCAGATCAACTGGCCCCTGGTAACGGCATTTGTCTTTGTTACCTATCCGGCTGCCATCATGATGAATGTGATGCTCCAAAAAATGTCGGATCAGATAGAACTGGACCATAAATCCCTGCCCAATGCCGGTAAGTATATCGGTATGATTGAAAGGGTTTTCGTACTCATCTTTATCCTTCTGGGTCGCTGGGAGGCCATTGGTCTTCTGATCACAGCCAAGTCTGTCTTCCGTTTTAACGATCTCAAAGAAAGCAATAGCCGTAAGCTCACGGAATATATTCTCATCGGCACCCTTCTGAGTTTTGGCCTGGCCATGGTTACGGGCCTGATCTATACCCTATGACCGATCGTCTGATCATTGGAATTTTCAAAAATTTGAGCTATTGCCTCCATTTACATCAACATAAGGCCATTTATTTTTAGGCATCCGCAGTTTTGACATGCTTCGTACCTCACCTACCAATTAATCACTAATTTTACGGTCTGAAATTTTAGAGTCTAAACTGTGGGACGTAAATACGTATTTGATTTTGACAGCACCCTGACCCGGGTAGAAGCTCTTGATGTATTGGCCGAAATGAGTCTTCAGGGAAGGGTAAATCGCCAGGAGATCATCGAAGAGATCCAGAAAGTAACCAATCTGGGTATCGATGGCGATATTTCCTTCACCGAGTCCCTGGAGCGCCGCATCCGGCTATTAAATGCTCATAAAGACCACCTGGGACCCCTGGTGAAAGAGTTGCGGGAGAAAATATCTAAATCCATCGCTTCCAATAAAGAATTTTTTGAGAAATTCTCTGACGATATCTACGTGATCTCCTGTGGATTTAAGGAGTTTATAGATCCCATCGTGGAGGAATTTAACATTCCTACGGAAAGGGTCTATGCCAATACCTTCAAATTTGATGACGAGGGATATATTGTTGGCTTTGACGAGGAAAATGTTCTTGCCACACATAACGGAAAGATCCAGTGCCTGAAGGAGCTGGACCTTAGCGGCGAAGTACAGGTCATCGGCGATGGCTATAGTGATTATGTAATGCGCGAGGCCGGTATTGCCCATAAATTTTTCGCCTACACAGAGAACGTACATCGTGAAAAGGCCGCAGACAATGCTGATCATGTGGCACCCAACCTGGACGAATTCCTTTTTGTCAATGATCTGCCACGGAATCTGTCCTATCCGAAGAACCGCATCAAGATTCTGCTTCTGGAAAGTGTACATCCGGCTGCTTTTGACAATCTCACAGAAGATGGTTTTGCTGTAGAACTCGTGGATAAAAGCCTTACAGAGGACGAATTGATCGAAAAGATACGCGGTGTGCATGTACTGGGCATTCGTTCCAAGACCAGGGTAACCAAGCGAGTTCTCGAGGCGGCCAATAAGCTTCTGGTCATAGGGGCATTTTGTATTGGCACCTCCCAGATCGACCTGGAATACTGTAAAAAAAGGGGAGTGGTTGTTTTCAACGCACCCTACAGCAATACACGGTCCGTGGTGGAGCTCGCGGTGGGACAGATCATTATGCTCATGCGCTTTATCTTTCCCAGAAGCCAGGAGATGCACCAGGGCCAATGGAACAAAACAGCTATTCACGCCCGGGAAGTAAGGGGCAAGAACCTGGGTATTGTAGGTTACGGCAACATCGGTAAACAATTGTCCGTTTTGGCGGAAGCCCTGGGTATGAGGGTTTACTATTACGACATAGATGATAAACTGGCCCTGGGGAATGCTGTAAAATGCGATACGCTGGAAGACCTGCTCAATGTTTCGGATGTAGTATCCCTCCATCTCGATGATAACCCTGCCAATAAGAATTTTATAGGGGAACGGGAGATCAGGCAGATGCGCAAAGGTGCTTTTCTGATCAATCTTTCGAGAGGATTTGTCATTGATATCCCAAAACTGGTAGAGGCATTAAAAGATGGCAAACTGGCAGGCGCAGCGGTAGATGTCTTCCCGGATGAGCCCAAGAGCAATGGAGCGTACATTTCTGAGCTGCAGCAACTTCCCAATGTCATTCTTACCCCGCATATCGGAGGAAGTACAGAGGAAGCACAGCGGAATATAGCAGATTTTGTTCCCAATAAGATCATGGACTACATCAATTCCGGAAATACGGTAGATGCGGTGAACTTCCCAAATATCAGGCTGCCGAAGCAGCAAAATGCCCATCGATTCCTGCACATCCACAGGAATGTACCCGGAGTGATGGCGCATATCAACGAAGTGCTGGCTCACTATGATATGAATATCAGCGGTCAGTATCTCTCTACAGACAGCGAGGTGGGTTATGTGATCACCGATCTGGACAAGGATTACAACAAGGAAGTGATCAAAGCACTAAAAAAGGTAGACCACACCATCAAGTTCAGGGTTCTGTACTAAGAATTTTTCCGGATCCGGGTGATTTTGGTAAAAATTGGAAATCGGGCTTGAAGCTTATGGTCACGGTTGGACCAAAACTGGGTTATTTCCTCGATAAAATTGGGAACAGGATCATAACCCTTTGCCTCGATAAAACGTTTTACCGAAGACCATGTAGAGAGATATCCCCGGATATCGGCAAGTGTAAAATCCTTTGTAATTTCATAAGTACCGGAAAGATGGATAAGATCATAGGGAAAGAACAGATCGGCGTAATGCCCTTCCACTTGTTTTCTTTCCTCATCCCAATACGGGCCAACTATTTGCTTGTAAAACAAATTGATTTTACGGTCTAATTCCTGGTGAAAGCGCAATAATCCATAACCCCATATGGCCAGAATACAGCCGTCTTTAGCTACCCGTTCCACCTCCTTGTAAAAAGCAGCCAGATCAAACCAGTGAGCCGCCTGGGCCACCGTGATCAAATCAAATAAATTTGCTGGTAATTCGCTTTGTTCTGCCCGCGCTATAGAATATTGAATATTGGACGTGTTTTGGGCATGACGCAGCTGTTGTTCACTGATATC
>JBPEXP010000319.1:0-4011 GCA_052031475.1 Flavobacteriaceae bacterium
GCGATCGTTGTGTGATCCACTCCAATGTGGTTATTTACGATCATTGCATTATAGGTAATAACGTTACCATCCATGCCGGCAGCGTCTTGGGAGCAGATGCTTTTTACTATAAGAACAGGCCGGAAGGATTTGACAAGCTAATTTCGGGAGGCAGAGTAGTTATAGAGGACGGTGTTGATATTGGAGCGCTCTGCACTATAGATCGTGGTGTAACGGGCGATACCATTATAAAAGAAGGTTCTAAACTGGACAACCAGATACAGGTAGGGCACGATACGGTAATTGGTAAAAAATGTCTGATAGCCTCACAGACGGGTATTGCCGGCTGTGTGGTCATTGAAGATGAAGTAACTTTATGGGGGCAGGTAGGAGTGGCAAGTGCGATCACCATCGGTAAGAAAGCAGTGGTTCTTGCCCAGTCCGGTATCGGCAAATCCCTGGAAGGCGGCAAGTCTTATTTCGGAAGTCCGGCAGAAGAAGCCAGGGAAAAAATGAAACAACTGGCATATATCAAGAAAATGCCTCACCTTTATAACCGAATCAAGGAATAGCCAAGTAGTTTTTGAGACCATGTCATAAAAGCTATTTTTGTTCATTAAATAAATAATTAACCGAATGAGTGTATTAGTCAACAAGGATTCCAAAATCATAGTACAGGGTTTTACAGGTAGCGAAGGCACCTTCCACGCAGAGCAAATGATAGAATACGGCACCAATGTGGTGGGTGGGGTAACACCTGGAAAAGGTGGACAGGAGCACTTGGGAAAACCTGTTTTCAATACGGTGGCTGAAGCCGTTGAGAAAGCCGGCGCTGACACATCCATTATTTTTGTTCCACCCGCATTTGCTGCCGACGCTATCATGGAGGCTGCCAAGGCAGGGATCAAAGTGATCATCACCATTACAGAGGGGATCCCTGTGGCAGATATGGTAAAAACCTACCAGTTTGTAAAAAACAGGAATTGTGTGCTCATCGGTCCGAATTGTCCGGGCGTTATTACACCAGAGGAGGCCAAAGTAGGTATCATGCCGGGATTCGTATTTAAAAAGGGTAAGATCGGCCTGGTATCCAAATCGGGTACGCTTACCTATGAGGCTGCTGACCAGGTGGTCCGCCAGGGATTAGGGATCAGCACTGCCATAGGTATTGGAGGAGATCCTATCATTGGAACCACCACCAGGGAAGCTCTGGAAATGTTTATCAAGGACGAAGAGACAGATTGTATTGTGATGATTGGTGAGATAGGCGGGCAATTAGAAGCCGAGGCAGCCCGCTGGTACCAGCAGAGTGGCAGCAAAAAGCCCATAGTCGGCTTTATAGCCGGTGAGACTGCGCCGGCCGGAAGGACGATGGGCCATGCAGGCGCCATCGTGGGTGGTACGGATGATACGGCTCAGGCCAAAAAGAAGATCATGAGGGAATGCGGCATTCACGTTGTTGATTCACCGGCGGAGATTGGAAAAAAAGTCAAGGAGGTAATGAACGCCTAGAAGGACCGTATTTCACTGGCTGTTTGATATTTGGAGCATGCTCTTTATCAGGCGGTCTGATAGGTCTCAAAACATATTTATTACTCTAAAAAATTATACCCATGAAGATACTGGAAGGTAAGAACGTTATAATCACAGGCGCCAGCAGGGGAATCGGTCGAGGTATTGCCCAGGTTTGTGCCTCTCACGGTGCTAATGTAGCTTTCACGTTCAGTTCCAGTGAAGGACCGGCCATTGAATTGGAGAAAGAATTAAAAGGAGTGGGGGTTCAGGCCAAAGCCTACAAGAGCAATGCGGCCAGTTTTGCCGAAGCTGAAGAGTTGGTGGCCAAAGTGCTCGAGGATTTTGGCGGGATTGACGTTCTGATCAATAATGCCGGCATTACCAAAGACAATTTGCTGATGCGCATGGCTGAGGAAGATTTTGATTCAGTTATTGAGGTCAATCTGAAATCGGTATTTAACATGACCAAGGCCGTACAGCGGACCATGCTCAAGCAGCGCCAGGGATCGATCATTAATATGAGTAGCGTGGTAGGTGTAAAAGGCAACGCTGGCCAGGCTAATTATGCCGCTTCCAAGGCAGGGATGATCGGTTTTACAAAGTCTGTCGCTTTGGAACTTGGGTCCAGGAATATCCGTTGCAACGCTATTGCACCAGGTTTTATCGAGACAGAAATGACTGAAAAGCTCGACGAAAAAACCGTTCAGAGTTGGAGAGATGCCATACCGCTTAAAAGGGGCGGAACGCCTGAAGATGTGGCCAACGTATGCCTATTCCTGGCATCTGATTTATCGGCCTATGTCACAGGACAGGTAATAAATGTTGATGGTGGCATGCTCACCTAAGAATCACTTTCCGCATAGCCAACCAAACCTTGAATTATATCAAAAAGAGCAATCCTGGCCGCCCGGTTCCCGGTAGGCCTGGGGTATTAATTTGTTTATGCAAGTAGAGACCGTATTGCTGATCGCACTCGCCGTGATTGTTGCCTTAACCCTGGTGTTATGGCAATATTCGCGCATGCGCAGGCCAAGGCCAAGTTATGCCCTTTACCTAATGGCTTGCAGATTTATTGCCTGGCTAGGATTGATGCTCTTACTGATCAATCCAAAATTTATTAAAGAGCAACCCTATCTGGAAAAAAGCCGGCTGGTTCTGCTGGCAGATAACTCCGCTTCAATCTCCCATTTAGATCTTGATTCTGATTTAAACAGGATCTTGAATGAATTGCAGGAAAATCAGGAGATTCGGGGAAAATTTGATGTACGAACCTTGAGTTTTGACCGCGGCATCAATGTGTCTGACAGCCTTCAATTTAATAAGTCTGCCACAGATATTCACCAGGCATTGAGAACAATAGAGCGTACCATGGGTAATCAACGAGCGGCCATTGTTTTATTGAGCGACGGTAACCAGACCATTGGGGCAGACTATGAGTTTACGAATATGGTCAACAGACATTCTGTTTATCCCCTGGTTCTGGGAGATACTACTAAATACGAAGATTTGTCGATAGAGCGGATAAATGCCAACCGATATGCATTTCTGAATAATCGTTTTCCCATTGAGATATTGGTCCGCTACCAGGGCGATTCCCAAATAGATGCAGTCCTGGATGTAAAGGTAAACGGAAATGTACGATCAAGGGAGCGATTCCAAATGAACAGGAACGAGAATTCTAAAAGATTAGAAGTACTGCTGCAAGCTGATAGCCCGGGGTTAAAACTTATCAATGTAGAATTACAACCCCTGGATAGTGAAAGAAATAAGGTCAACAATGTTCAACAGCTGGCAGTGGAGGTTATTGATGAAAAATCAAAAATAATTATTGTATCAGACCTGGTACATCCTGATGTTGGTGCGCTCAAAAAATCTATTGAAAGCAATGAACAAAGGGAGGTGGTTGTCTTGCGCCCCACTGCCGATCCGTCTTTATTTGAAGAAGCCGATGTATTTATTCTCTATCAGCCCAACCGTAGCTTTGACGCTTTATACACATCCCTGGGGAACAGGAATGTGAATTACCTCACTATAACAGGGCCGGAAACAGATTGGACGTTCTTAAATAACAAACAGAATAATTACCAGAAGAACAGCTTCAATCAGGATGAAGATGTAAGTCCGGTTCTAAACAACGGTTTTACTCTTTTTGACATAGGGGAATTTACAACGGAAAATTTCCCACCCCTTAAGACTACGCTGGGCGATCTGCTTATTACCAGCTCTTACGAAAGCCTGGTCGGTCAGCGGATAAGAGGTGTAGAAATGGACGATCCCCTATGGATCTTCATCGAAAACAACAACCAGCGTGAAGCTGCTATTTTTGGCGAAGGTATTTGGAAATGGAGGGTCCAGGCCTTTAGGGAAGATGCCAGTTTTGCAGCCTTTGACAATCTGATATCCAAAATGTTGCTCTTCCTTGATTCTGATAATCGGTTGGAACGATTTAATCTGGATTACGATAATATTTTCAGGGAAGCACAGTTTGCCTCTATTAGAGCCACATATTTCAACCAG
>JBPEXP010000032.1:0-1635 GCA_052031475.1 Flavobacteriaceae bacterium
CAGACTTTTATCTCGCCATTACTAAAGGAAGGCATGGTCACATTTATTGCTGAAGAGGCCATTAAAATAGAACATTCAGCTGAGAATACCATGCTTCTGTGTACGGATGATGGAAAGAAGCTTAGAGTAGATGAAATACTACTCACCGTAGGACATCAACCTACAGAGTATTCAGAGCAGATTGTAAATTGGGATCAATACGCCAGCGAGAAAAAAAAGGTCCATCTGTTCAAATCATCCTATCCTATCGCGGCTTTCCTAAACCACGATTGTTTGTACCCCGGGGCCGTAATTGGTATTAGGGGATTCGGGTTATCGATGATCGATGTGGCCCGTGCCATTGCAAATAAGTTCGGCAGCTTTATCACAGAAGACCCTCATACAAGAAAGTGCAGTTATAAAGAAGACCAGCACTCCTGCCCTGTGCTGGTTCCCTTTTCCCTGGACGGACTTCCCCCTGCTCCCAAGCCGCTCAATGCGGAAATTGATAGGCGGTTTGAGCCTTCGGAAAATCAGCTCGAAGAATTTGGGAGTAAAATAGGTGATGAAAATGCTCAAAGAGCGGCAAAAGATCCTGGTTTTTTGATCAATGCCTTCGCAGTTGTAGCCGCAGTCATTTTTCGGAAGTTTAACCGCGAAGATGGTGAATCTGGTTCTTATTCAGATAAATCAATGACTGCGGTTATAGCTGACTACCTCAGGGAAAAAGAAAGTGAACATCCTCTCATATTGTCGGGTAAACTAAGTGCTCTAGACGCGATGCACTACTTTGTTGATATGGCCTGTGGTGAGACGGTCACAAGTCTGGATTATTGCATTGGCCAGGTATGGCGACATTGTCAGCCTACCATTTACCAGCAGCTATCTTATAGTAAATGCTCAGACAAAGTCATTGCGGAAATTATTGAGCTGGATGAATGGACCAAACGGTTCTCTTACGGACCACCCGTAGAAAGTATTCAGCAATTGATCGCGCTTAGCGATGCAGGTGTTTTAAACCTGGATCTGTTAAATGATCCCACCATTGTTGAAAGGGATGACGGGTGGCATTTTAAGAGCGATAACAATTCAACAACTGTAGATGTTCTCATCAACTCCATTATAGATTCCCCTAAGGTGAAGAAAGTTAATGCGCCATTAGTACGTGAATTGCTGGCAGATAAGATGATACAGCCTGTTCACGACGAATTGGGTATTGTGACGGACACAAACGGCTATGTAGTATCCAAGGATGATAGTATCGATCCGCCACTGGCCTTGTTGGGCCGGCTTGCGAAAGGAACTGTCATAGGGGTAGATGCTATTCTTGAATGTTTTGGAGACCGTCCTTTGAAATGGGCAGAGGTCGCAGCAAATAGACATAAAAATTGGCTAAAGAAGAATTGACGACCGTCTGAGGAAAGGTGATTTTAGTAAAAAGTATATTTTTTTCATTTTATATAATTAGACCTGTCTTTATCAAAATAGATTACCAATAACAAGCTATTCCAAACCTTGACTATTGAGGTAATGTACAATCAAGTGTATCGCTAAAAAAAAATTAAACTTATGGATTGGATTTATGAATTAAATGACCCTATTTGGGAAACTATTGTAGGAAGCGTGATAATTTTCTTAGTGATTATTCTTATAACC
>JBPEXP010000320.1:0-6026 GCA_052031475.1 Flavobacteriaceae bacterium
AAAGGAAGGATCAAGCAGAATGATCGTGTTTTCCAGTTTTGCTTCTATCTCAGGTCCCTGGGCAGCTGCCAGGTAATAGGCATAAGCCAGCGCTGCATTGGAACCACTTGGTTCGTTTCCATGGATGGAGAATCCCTGATAGATGACAACCGGCATCTGTTCGATCTCGCTATTGCTGATCTCCGCTTCAGTCAGCCTGATGTGTTGCTCCCGGATCGTTTCCAGCTTTTCATGATTGGAAGGCGAGGTGATGGTGAGCAGCAGGATAGGCCTGCCCTCAAAGGTCTTACCCCGGTCCTGTAAACTGATACGATCGCTTTCATTGGCCAGGACGGTCATATATTGAACCAGTTTGTCATGGGTGACATGCCATTCTCCTACCTGGTGTCCGATAATATCAGCGGGAGTGGAAATACTGGAGTCGTATTCCGTATTATCCGGCAAATAATAACTGAGTTCCTGGGTTGAAGCTGATATGTGCAACAAGGCCAAAATCCCTAAAAGAACGTGTTTCTTCATCTTCATGTGGGTTATTGTGAGGGACGAAATATAAAAATAAAAAACGGCCTTTGATTACAAAGACCGCTCTTAAAATTATCTCGGCAAAGGATTTCAAATATCCTCGAAGTCCAGATCAGTAAAGCTCTCAGAAGAGGCTTCTCCGTTAAGACTGCTGTCTACCTTTTTAAAATCTTTTTGATGTCTCTCGGAAATGACCTCGCTTCCCTTTTCTGAGATGATGTAGTCCATCATCTCTGTCACGTTCTCCCTGAAAGAATCAAAATCCTCCTTATAGAGGTAAATTTTGTGCTTTTTGTAGTGAAAAGACCCGTCTTCGTGGGTAAATTTTTTGCTTTCGGTGATGGTCAGATAATAATCGCCGGCTTTGGTACTTCTAACATCAAAAAAGTAAGTCCTCCTTCCTGCTCTTAACACTTTGGAGTATATTTCCTCTTGATCCATTAGTTCTTTATCGCCCATTTCGTCAGTTATCTAGTTAGTAATTTTTGAATGAAATATCCTCAAAAATGTGAAAAAAATGCTAATTCAGCAACATTTTTCTAGTTTTCTTTCTCGGATAGTTGATTGGTATAAAGCTCTTTGTAATAGCCCTCTTTTTCGATTAAATCGTCGTGTGAACCCTGTTGGATAATCTGTCCGTCCTCAAGTACGAGAATAACATCGGCATTCTTTGCCGAGGAGACACGATGGCTGACAATCAGTGTGGTTTTGTTCTTAGAGACCTTTTTCAGATTATTGAGGATCTCCTCTTCAGTCTCGGTATCCACGGCAGAGAGGCAATCATCAAAAAGATAAATGACCGGGTCTTTCAATAAAGCCCGGGCAATGCTAATCCTCTGTTTCTGTCCGCCACTGAGTGTAATGCCCCTTTCACCGAGTACCGTATCGTATTGTTTTCCAAAGCCCATGATATTCTGATGCACCGCAGCCATTTTGGCCACGCTGACGATCTCCTCTTCACTGGCATCGTCCTTACCAAATTTGATGTTGTTTCTTATCGTGTCTGAAAAAAGGAAGGCATCCTGGGGTACGGCGCCAATAGACGATCTCAGATTTTCCAGATGATGCCGGGTAACGGGCAGGTCATCAAGAAGCACTTCACCGGAGGTGGTGTCATAGAGCCTGGCTACAAGGTCCAGGATGGTGGATTTACCCGATCCCGTTTTTCCGATGATCGCCATGGTCTGTCCGGGAAACACCTTAAATGAGATATTCTTAAGCGCTGTGATGTGAGTATCCTCATAGGTGAAGGTGACGTTTCTGAATTCTATCATGCCATTGATCTGCCTGATTTCACCTCCTTCATTAGAAATCTCAGGCTTTTCCATTAAAAACTCATTGATCCGTTTCTGGGAAGCTTCTGCCCGCTGTACGATGGATGTCAGCCAGCCTACTATGGCAACCGGCCATGTGAGCATGTTTACATACAGAATGAATTCTGCAATGGTTCCTACCGAGGCTATCTCTCCATCAATATATTGCTTGCCTCCTATATAGATGACAAAAATGTTGCTGATCCCGATAAGGAGGATCATCAGTGGAAAAAACCAGGCGTTTACTTTGGCCAGGTCCATACTTTTATCCCTGCCTTCCAAAGCCAGTACACCTACTTCCTTATTGGTCCGGTCTTCCAGATTATAGGCCTTGATCACCGATATGCCCGAAAACGATTCCTGGGCAAAAGTGGAAAGTGTCGAGAGATATTCCTGCACCCTGGTGCTCCTTTGATGAATGATCCTGCTGATCTGATAGATGAGCACAGATAAGATCGGCAAAGGGATGAGGGCGTAGAAGGCAATGGTAGGAGCCTTAATAAACATCAGGGGTATGAGGCATACAAAAAGCGTAAGGGTTTGAATCCCGTACATGATGGCAGGCCCGGCGTACATCCTCACCTGGCTGACATCTTCACTGATCCTGTTCATGAGGTCTCCGGTGCGATTCTTTTTGTAAAAGTTAAGACTCAGAAGCTGATAATGGTCAAAAACTTCATTTTTGAGGTCGTATTCAATATACCTGGAAACATTGATAATGGTCTGCCGCATCAAAAAGGTAAAAAAACCGGATAGAAGGGCCGCTCCAACAATGATCAATATGTACTCGAATAAAAGTTCTTTGGCCTCTGCCTCGTTGACTATATCGGCAAAATACCATTCCACCACCTCGATGGAATTTTTTACGTAGGACGGCATAACCAGTTGAAATACCCGGGCTATTACAGTGATGATGATGCCGATCAGAAGCTTAAGCCAGTACTTTCTAAAATATTTGTTGAGATGTTTTAATTCTTTCATTCGCTGAGACCGGCAATAGATATAGCAGCGGAGCAAATATAGCAGATTGGGATGAATAGAGGTGTTAGAAAACTTATAACATAAATAACGTTATGTTTAAATTACCGTATCGATTTGATTCTTAATTTTACCCCGTTCATAATTCTGAAATAAACTTGTTCTTTTAAATGCTAACCAGAAGGCATATCCGGGTCAAAGTAATGCAGTGCATCTACGCACTGATCCAATCCAAAGACGAATCTTTGGATAAGCAAGAGAAATTCCTGAAGGTCAGTATAGAGAATACCTATGTGCTCTACCTTTTGGTCATGGGCTTATTCCGTGAAATCCACGAGTTGGCGGGAAAATACGTGGAGCGCACATCCAAAACTTATTTGTCTACACCCCAGGACGCTTATCCGGACAAAAAACGATTCTTGAATAACCGGCTGTTGATGCAGATCTCGGCCAACGAGCGATTGACGGATGAAATGAAGAAGCGCAAACTGCGCAATTGGTATTTGAATGAAGAATACGTCAAAATACTTTACAAAGAGATTGTTGCCCATCCGATCTACCACAAGTATATGATGAATGCCAGCAATGGCTATGAAGCAGACAAAGATCTGATCATCGAACTTTTCAGGGAAGTGATAGCGCCAAACGAAAAACTCTTTGAGTATTTTGAAGATGAAAAGTTAACCTGGGTCGATGATTTTTCGCTGGTCAACACTTTTGTACTCAAGCTTCTGAAAAAAGTTGAAGAGCAGAGCGGTGAACGCTTCTTTACACCCAGACTGCTCAAGGATCAGGAAGATATGAACTTTGCCACCAAGCTGCTGACCAAAACCCTTCTCAAGAACAGCGAACTCGAGAAGGAGATCGAAGGTAAAACGCCCAACTGGGATAAGGACCGAATTGCAGATGTGGACGCTATTCTCCTTAAAATGGCTATTTGCGAATTGCTGCACTTTCCATCCATACCCGAGCGTGTAACGATCAATGAATACCTGGAGATCGCCAAGGAATATTCCACTCCCAAGAGCAGTATTTTCATCAACGGCATCCTTGATAAACTTGTTAAGGAGTACAAATCTGAAGGAAAACTTAAAAAAACAGGGCGGGGATTATTATAAGTAAATATTCCTTAATTTTAGGCCGAATTTTAAAATCCAGTACATAATGAAAAGAGTTTTGTTAGCATTCATCACAATTGGGGCTTTATCTGTAATCTCATGTAAAGAGAAAGCTTCCAGCAAGGTTGATGCATCTAATGTAGAACTGGCAGCGGAACGCGATACCCAGGCCAAGAATTTACCGGTAATGAGCTTTGAAACCCGGGAGCACGATTTTGGCACTATCGCCAGTGGAACACCACAAGAGACCGTTTTCAGGTTCACCAATACAGGGAATGCTCCATTGATCATTACCGACGCCAAGAGTAGCTGTGGCTGTACTGTTCCACAATATCCCAAAAACACTCCGATCGCACCCGGAGAAACAGGCGAACTGTTAGTTAAATTCAATGGTTCGGGTCAGAATCAGGTCATAAAGACCGTTACCATTACGGCCAATACTGAGAAGAGTTCCGAAATTATCAGGATCAAAGCATTTGTTACCCCTAAGGACGGGGCTTCGGCAGGTGTGGGACCTGTTGCGCAATAATAATTCCTTCATACAATGGGTGATCTCGGTCAATTTCTTCCGTTAATCCTGATCTTTCTGGTAGCCTATCTCTTCATGATACGGCCCCAGATGAAGAGGCAAAAAGATGAAAAAAGGTTTGCGGAGGCCCTTAAAAAGGGGGATCGCATAGTAACAAAAAGTGGATTGTACGGTAAAGTAGTCGATCTGAATGACAAAGACGGTTCTTGTATTATTGAGACCATGGCCGGAAGGCTGAAATTTGATCGTACGGCCATATCTATGGAAATGAGCAAAAAACTGGCAACTCCCAAGGAGAAATAACTTGACCAGTTCAACAATTTTATAACGCCGGCATGTCCGGCGTTTTTCTTGTTCTTTAAAAGTAAGTATCTTCCTGTTCATCAAAGTGCACAGCAATATGGAAACTAACAGGAGACACTTTCTAAAGCAATCATCATATGGTTTGGCCGGACTCGGAATACTGGGAACACTACCCCTTGAACTCATTGCCGGCCGCCGCAATTGGGTAAGTCCAAACGACCGTATACAGGTAGGGCTTATCGGATGTAACGGCATGGGTTTTACCAATCTATTGTCCATAATTAAATCTGATGACGTAGAGGTGTCCGCACTGTGTGATGTAGACCGCGGTGTTCTTGAATCCCGGTCTGCGGAATTGGTAAAGGCGGGCTTTAAAAAACCTTTTCTCTATAACGATTACAGGCAAATGTTGGATTTGAAGGATTTGGATGTGGTCATCATAGGTACGCCGGACCATTGGCATTGCCTTCAGCTTTGCGATGCCATCAAGGCTGGAAAGGATGTCTATTGCGAAAAACCCATCGCCAATTCCATTGAAGAATGTCAAATTATGTTAGAGGTCGTCTCTGAAAACGACCGGGCTGTGCAGATCGGGCAGTGGCAAAGAAGTCAGCCTCATTTTCAAGATGCTATCAATTTTGTACATTCCGGAAAACTCGGGGAAATAAGACTGGCTAAGGCCTGGGCCTATCAAGGTTGGATGAAGCCTGTGGATACCAAGCCCAATGCCCCTGTTCCTGAGGGGGTGGATTACAAGATGTGGCTGGGACCTGCGCCAAACCGGCCATTTAATCCCAACCGTTTTCACTTTAACTTCCGATGGTTCTGGGATTATGCAGGCGGCTTGATGACGGATTGGGGGGTTCACCTGATCGACTACGCCCTCTACGGTATGAAGGCCGGTATCCCCAAATCAGTCATGGCCACCGGTGGAAAATTTGCCTATCCCTCAGATGCTTCTGAAACACCGGATACATTGCAGACAATTTTTGAGTATGAAAACTTCTCTATCCTCTGGGAGCATGCCACGGGGATAAGTGAAGGTAATTACGGACGTAATCACGGGATTGCTTTCATAGGCAATAACGGAACTCTTGTCCTGGACCGGCAGGGTTGGGAGGTAATTCCTGAGGAGGAATACGACGGCTGGCAAAAAAACGGAATAAAGAGGATGGAAGGAGTGGATCTTCAGCCGGCTGAGATTTGGGGCCTAGACCTGCACATGACCAATTTCCTGGATGCAGTGAGAAGCCGCGATCTCTC
>JBPEXP010000321.1:0-9539 GCA_052031475.1 Flavobacteriaceae bacterium
CCTCCGGATAGAATTCGAAGCCCTGTATCAGGATTTGAACGGCCGAATCCAAATCTTTATTGGTCTTGACCACCTCGGCCCAGTTAAGCCAGGTATCTACTTCATAATTGCCGAGTTCCACAGCCTGTTTAAAGGCAAAATCAGCTTCATCCAGATTTTCGAGTGCAAAGTGAATATTGGCGCATCGTTTCCAGTACAGTGGATTCTCACCGTCTATGTTGATAGCCTTATTGATATAATAATGGGCCTTTCCATAATTTTCCTTGCGGCAATAGAATTCTGTGATCGCCAGCCAACCCTTGTCCAGAAGCGGATCTTCATGAACCGTCTGATAGTAATAATATTTGGCCAGGTCATCGTTTTGCAGCTTTTCGTGGCATTTACCGATCCTGAGATAGGCGTGGGAGGTGGGGTCTTCTATTTTAATAGTGGTCTCGTAATTGAGAATAGCCTCGTTGTATTTACCCATTTTTTCAAGGACTTTGCCCTTTTCAAAGTAGGCTCCAATGAACTCATCATCAGAAATAATAGCGAAATCGAAGGCTGCCAGTGATTCCTCCAGCATCTCCTTTACCATATATTGCTTGCCCAATTGATGCCAGGCCACCTGTGAATACGGATTGATTTCCAGATAGTCATTCAGGTAACCGATAGCGCCGTCATAATCCTCCAGGAATTCATAACAATAGACCACGTTGTAAAGTGAAGAATAGTCATGAGGATCAAAGGAGACGCATCGCATGAAATTCTTTTTAGCCCGCTCAAAATCATCCATAAAGAGATATTCCATTCCGAGAAGTGAATAGATATCAAAACTTTCCCGGGAGAGCTCCAAAGCCCTTTCTAAAAGGGCTACTGCCGCCTCGTGATTATCTTTTTTAGAATAGATATTGGCCCTTTGAATATAGATTTCCTCATTGGCAGAATCGAGGATCTGCAGTTCATCCAGCATGTTTTCAGCCTGGTCCAGATGGTTCTCAAAAACCAGGACTTCTACTTCCAGCAACTTCAATTCAATAGAGTCCGGATGCTGCTTTAAACCGATTTTGATCGCCTTCTTGGCCAGGGAAATTTTACCGTTGTTCAGGTAGTGGTGTATGATGTCCTCAAAGTCCTCTGAATCGAAAAAATAGATATCATCCGTCTTCAGCATGGACTCAAACTTGGCAATGGGTTGGTTTGGTCGTTCGTCGGGATCTAACGCCATAGAAACTAACTTGGTTAAACTATGGATTTAAATTTATTTATTGCAAACTATGCTTCTGGTACGACTTGAGCTATATTATTAACAAATTAGTTAACAAATTATTGCGGGAATTCATTCAATATTTTCAGGATGATGTTGCAACCTTTTTCAATTTCCTCCATGCTGATGGTCAGTGGAGGTGAGATTCGCACAGCCCGGGTCTCAAAGAGGAGGAAGAACAGGATCAAACCTTCCTCTGCGCAACGGCTTACCAGTTTTTGAGCGGTCTCCGGGTCGTTCAGCATCAGGGCGAGCATAAGCCCCTTACCCCTGATTTCCTCAATGAGCCGGTGTTGCAGTCTTGCTCTGAAAAGACGTTCTTTTTCCAGGGTTTTAGGGATCAAATCACTTTCCAGGAGTACGTTCAGGGTAGCCAGGGCGGCCGAGGCAGTCAGCGCATTACCGCCAAATGTGGTGATGTGGCCCAGGCTGGGGTCCCTGCTCAGGCTGAGCATCATCTCGCCGGAAGCCGTAAAGGCCCCGATAGGCAATCCGGAGGCCATCGCCTTGCCTATAACGAGGATATCCGGTACAATTCCGAAGTGTTCAAAGGCAAAGAGTTTACCGGTCCGGCCAAAGCCCGGCTGGATCTCATCCAGTATGAGCAGGCTACCGGTCTGGTTGCATTTTTTTCGCACTTCCTGCAGGTAATTCTTTTCAGGGAGAATAAATCCGGCTCCTCCCTGGATAGTCTCCAGGACTACTGCAGCGGTGTTCGAATTGATCCTGTCAAGATCTTCATGAGAATTAAAATTAATAAAGCCCACATCGGGCAGCAAAGGCCGAAATGGTGCTTTCCTGCTCTCGAAACTCATCAGGCTCAGACTGCCCATGGTATTTCCGTGATAGGCGTTGCGGGCGGCGATGATACCGGATCGCCCTGTCCACCTGCGTGCCAGTTTTAGCGCTCCCTCCATGGCTTCAGTACCTGAATTCACCAAATAGGTCATCTCAAGCGGGCTGGGGAGGAGGGAAGCCAGTTTTTTGGACAATTCCAGGGCGGGACGCTGAATGTATTCTCCATAAACCATCACATGCAGGTATTTTTCAGCCTGCTCTTTGATAGCCTTGACTATAGCCGGGTGGCTGTGACCTAATCCACAAGCGGAAACACCTGCCACAAAATCCAGATGGGCCTTGCCTTTTTCGTCGTAGATATAGCTGCCTTGGGCATGAGATACTTTCATCGCCAGCGGATGAGGCGTTGTCTGGGCCTGGTATTTCCAAAAATCTTCAGCCATCCGGATCTGAACTTTTAGCCGGTATTTGCTGGTTTTCCTTAAAGAGGGCCTTATTATTGGCTTTAGGGTCCGTTTCAGAGTCCTTGTCAGACTCCTGTTCTTCCTCCTGAAGATCCATCGGTTCATTGACTCCCCTAATCTTTACCAGCTGTATCTGGTTGTCGTCTTCGTCAAAAATATCGTCCTTGGTCAATATTCTTTCGTCCCCTCTCCAGATAAAGCCTTTCAGTTTCCTGCTGTTAGGCGGCAGGTCTTTTTCTGGGAAAATGTCGCCATCAGGGTCTATAAAAAATGTAATTTCTTCCACATCGCTTTTGTCCAGGGTCATCCGGATCTTGCTGCAGATGGTTTTGTTGATCCCTATGAGCTCATCGTCGTCATTGTACATGTAGTAGATGACCTCCGTATTTTTTACCAGGTCCACTATTTTGAGTTCGTTGTCGTAGAATTTCCCGAAAAGATCCTTCCCTTTCGCCTGGTTATAGCCCGTTTTGCCTATAGTGTCAAATGAGACTATAAAGGCATTGTTCAGGACTTTTAGCGAATCCAGCTCTTCAGTTTCCACGTTGTTGATCAGGTGAATACTGTCTCCGGTCATCTGATTCTCAAAATTCCACAACACCGGATCTGTGATCAACTGGGTAATGCCGGTTTGCTGTTCGTAGTGGATAGAATCGCATTTCCCGCTGAGATCTGTTTTGTAGAATTTCGCATTTCGGAAGGCTCTCAAGATCCGTTCATCAGGTTTCCCGGTAACCATCAGGGTATCGCCGTGCATGTAGAGGGAATCTTGTTCCACAAGGCTTACGGAAACCGCCCTTTTGGTGGCAAAGAGGGAATCCTTCGCTTTAAATACTTCTGCGTAATGGGCCCTGATGATCCCTTGATTAATGGTGTCTGTAACTTTGATGTTATTCGTCGCAGAGGCAAATTCGGTAGCCTTGTCAAAGAATACGCTGTCTCCTTCTATGATACGGTTACTGTAATCGATCCTCGTATTCTTGATGCCGTAACCACTTTCAATTTTGGTGTCATAGAAACCTCGCTCACAATATATTTTATAGGTTTCGCCGGTTATTGTGGAGGGACCGTACATATAGGCATTCCTGGATCCTGTATAGTAATCCAGTTGTTCGGAATCTAAGGTGTATTCCGGATTTTTGATCTTCACACTGTCCAGGAAACGGTATTTTTTAGGGACCATGAAGTATTTTCCCCGTTGACTGGTCAGCGTATTGGCCGAATCCACAATAGTACCGCCGTGGTTGTAGTAAGACTCTTGATTTTCACGGTCAAAATAGAGGGTATCTGTCCTGAGGGTCATTTCGGTATTTCGCAGGACCACCCGCTCCCAGGCCTTGGCTAGTTTGGCGTTGCCATCATAGTCTATTTTGCCGCTGTTCAGCTGCACGGAATCCCCCTGGGTAAGTCGTATGTTACCAATGGCCCGGAGCCTGTTCTCCTTCTGATAAAAAATTGCCACATCGCACCAGAGGTCGGCCCCCTGGTGTTCAAACTGAACCTGCCGGTTGTCTTTACTGAAAATGGAGGCACCCGGAAATTGAGCTTCATCCTTGGTAAAGTTGGCGCCGTAAACAATATTGATCTGCTTTTCCTCGGTCTGCGGCTCCTGACCACTCAGCCAGCCTAAGCAAAGCAGGAAACAGCACAGTAAAACGATTTGCTTCAAGGCTTCAATTTTACCCAAAAGTAATTCATTTAGCTCGCGAGAGGAAAGGATTAGGACAGTTTTAGGAATGACACAAGTATGCAGATACTACTCAACGAGTTCCCAGTTTCTGTAAATCGTCTGGGTCCTGTCTGGCCCAACGGAAACAATTCTTATAGGCACTTCCAATTCTTTTTCGAGGAATTCTATGTACTCATTAAGAGTGTCCGGCAGTTCAGAGACCTTGCTCATTTTCGTCAGATCTTTTTTCCAGCCCTTCAATGTGGTGTAAATAGGTCGTACATTATCTTGTTCAATATTATATGGCAAGTGTGTAATTTCTTCACCCCTGTATTCATAGGCTGTACAGACTTTTACCTGGTCAAATCCGCTTAGTACATCACCCTTCATCATCATCAGTGCCGTTACACCGTTAATACGGATGGCGTATTTCAGAGCTACCAAATCAAGCCATCCGCAACGCCTTGGTCTTCCTGTGGTTGCTCCAAATTCATTCCCAACCCGACTCATGGTAGCACCGTATTCGTCAAATAGTTCGGTTGGAAAGGGCCCGCTACCCACCCGGGTGGCATAGGCCTTAAAGATCCCAAAAACCTCACCAATGGCCCCGGGGGCAACACCCAGACCTGTGCAGGCACCGGCTGCTGTTGTATTGGACGAGGTCACATAGGGGTAGGTCCCGAAGTCTATATCCAGCATAGATCCCTGGGCACCTTCTGCCAGGATCCTTTTACCGGAACGCTGTGCCTGGTAAAGATATTCTTCACTATCTATGAAAGTCAGTGTTTTCAGTACTTCAACGGCTGCACAGAACTCTTTTTCCAGCTCTTTAAGATCATATTGTACATCTACATCGTAGAATGAGATCATGGCCTCGTGCTTGTTGGCCAGGTTCCTGTATTTTTCAGACCAGTTGTCCATTTCCAGGTCGCCGACCCTCATTCCGTTCCTGCCTGTTTTATCCATGTATGTCGGACCTATTCCCTTTAAGGTAGATCCTATTTTGGCCTTTCCTTTGGCAGCCTCCGAAGCAGCATCCAGGATGCGGTGCGTTGGCAGGATCAGGTGGGCTTTCCTTGAAATGAGAAGCTTGTCTTTCAGATCGATGTTATACTTCTCCAGGTTTTCGAGTTCTTTCCTGAAAATCACCGGATCGATAACCACTCCGTTGCCAACTATATTTATGGCATTTTTATGAAATATCCCGGAAGGGATGGTGTGTAAAACGTGCTTGATGCCGTCAAATTCAAGCGTATGACCGGCATTGGGGCCTCCCTGAAAACGGGCTATGATATCGTAATTCTCGGTGAGTACATCTACAATTTTTCCTTTCCCTTCATCACCCCATTGCAATCCTAGTAGTAAGTCTACCGCCATGTAAAAGTCTTGGTTATTTGGTTGATTCTCCGTTTTGGTTTCTTGTGCCGTAGAAGTATAGTGAATGGTTGTTGATCTTGATATCAAAAACTTCTTCTATGGTCTTTTTGATCGATTCGATCCGGGGGTCGCAAAACTCCACAACTTCACCGGTATCGGTCAGTATGACGTGATCGTGCTGTCTGTCAAAATAAGATTTTTCATACTGGGCCTGATTTTTCCCAAACTGATGCTTGCGAACTAATTTACAATCCAGCAGCAGCTCGATGGTATTGTACAAGGTAGCCCTGCTTACCCGGTAATTCTTATTTTTCATTTTGATGTAAAGGGACTCGATATCGAAGTGATCATCGCTGTCATAGATCTCCTGTAAGATAGCGTATCGCTCAGGAGTCTTACGATGACCGTTTTCTTCCAAGAAGGTCGTAAAAACGTTTTTTACTATTTCCTGATCCTTATTCGTGCCCATGGTAAGTTAGCTTAGAACTAATTGCAAAAATACGTTTAAAATTGCGAACCCGCATCATTGAAGCCGGCAAATGAGAGCGAGGTAGGAGCGGTCTTGACGGCTATAGTCTGACTACTTTTTCGATCCCGTTGATCTGTTTGAGATTCTGGATCAGTTTTTTGAGGATCGACTGGTTTTTTACCACCACGGTGATGGTGCCTGTGAAAGTTCCGCTGTCTGTGCCAAAATTCAGATTTTTCATATTCACATGCATATTGTCTGAAATGATCTCCGTGATTTCATTCAACAAGCCTAAATTGTCTATGCCACTCAACTTGATCTGGGAGGTGAATTCTTCCTGAGATGAATCTATCCACTTGGCCGATATGATGCGATAAGCGTAGTTAGACTGCAATGAAATGGCATTGGGGCAATTCTTCTTGTGTACTTTAATGCCTTCGTTCACACTGAGAAATCCGAAGACCTCATCACCCGGTATAGGATTGCAGCACTTAGAGAGTTTATATCCCAGTTTTTCTTCCTCATTCCCAAATACAAGCAGATCGTACTTAGAGGTGATCTCGTCTTTATCTATGTTTTCCGGTACAGTTTTCCTGCGGATCTTGTTCTTGAAAAAACTTATGAAGGCGTTGTTGTAGGAGGAAGCAAAATCTTTGATCTTCTGGTTGTCTATGACTCCTATTCCCACGCGGTAGAAAAGATCCAGGGAAGTTTGCAGTTTAAAGAAGACTACCATTTTGTTGATCACGTCCTCGTTAAGGGTGATTTTCTGAGACTTCAATTTTCTTCTCAGGACTTCCTTGCCTTCCTGGGCGATTTGTTTTTTCTCCTCGCGCAGTGAAGACCTGATCTTTGCCCGGGCCCGGGCTGTAGTGGCATAGTCCAGCCAACTCTGACTTGGTTTGGCACTATCTGAAGTAATGATCTCTACCTGGTCACCACTTTGTAATCTGGTATTCAGCGGAACTAGCTTGCCATTCACCTTAGCCCCCCGGGTACGCATACCCACCTCCGTGTGAATGTTAAAGGCAAAGTCAAGTGGTGTGGCATCTTTGGGCAGGGATTTCAGATCACCTTTTGGCGTAAATACAAAGATCTCCTTGGAGTAGAGATTGAGTTTGAATTCCTCAACGAAGTCTACGGCATTGCCGTTCGCATTCTCAAGTGCTTCCTGCAGCCTGTTGAGCCATTCCTCAATTCCCTGCTCTTTCTGAACACCGTGTTTGTACTTAAAATGGGCTGCATAACCTTTCTCTGCTATTTCGTGCATTCGTTCACTTCGGATCTGTACTTCCACCCACTTACCTTCCGGACCCATTACGGTGATATGAAGGGCTTCATAGCCCGTAGACTTGGGAGAGGAGATCCAATCGCGGAGCCTTATCGGGTTGGGGGTAAAATGGTCTGTTACGATGGAATAGATCTTCCATGCCAGGAATTTTTCATTCTGCGGTTCAGACTTGTAGATGATGCGGATGGCAAATTTGTCGTAGATCTCATCGAAGGTAACATTCTGTGCCAGCATCTTCTTGCGGATGGAATATATGGATTTCATCCTGCCTTTAACGTGGTATTCAAGTCCTTCTTTGTCCAGGGAATCGCGAATGATATCGCTAAAATCATCAATGTATTTTTGCTGATCTTCCTTGGTGTCTTCTATCTTTTCCTGTATATCCCGATAGACATCCGGTTCTGTGTATTTCAGACTGAGGTCTTCCAGTTCTGTTTTGATATTGTACAGGCCGATCCTATGCGCTAAAGGGGCATAGATATACAGGGTTTCCGATGCCATTTTCACCTGTTTGTGTTCGGGCATGGCATCCATGGTTAGCATATTGTGATAGCGGTCTGCAATTTTGATGATAATTACCCGGACATCATCGTGCAGGGTGAGTAGCATTTTTCTAAAATTCTCTGCCTGCTGCGAGATGTTCATGTCCTTTTTCAGATGTGCGATCTTGGTAAGACCGTCTACGATCCGGGCAACGGTTTCCCCAAAAATCCTTTCGATATCAACCAGGGTGTATTCCGTATCCTCAACTACATCATGAAGCAGGGCAGAAGCTATGGAAGTGGCATCGAGGCCAATTTCTGAAGCAACGATCTTGGCCACGGCAATGGGGTGAAAAACATAGGCTTCGCCGGATTTTCTGCGCTGATTTTTATGGGCATCTACAGCCACGTCAAAGGCAGAGCGTATCAGCTTCCTATCCGCCGGGGTAAGACTCTGATAGCTTATCCTGAGCAATTCCTTGTATTGCTTGGCAATTTCCTTGTTTTCCTTTTCTATGAGAGTCTCTGTCCTCATAGTTTAAAATTAATGATTCTTTACATCCTAATCAACAAAAATCATGCCTTTAAGTTTCTGATTCGGCTTGCGAGCGGTGGGTGGGAATAATGGACGAATACGTAAGCCGGATGGGGGGTGAGATTGCTCAGATTGTTCTTTGACAGCTTTTTGAGAGAGGTGATCAAAGGTCCGCCGGAAAAAGTGTTTTTGGCATAGTTATCGGCCTGAAATTCAAATTTTCGAGAAAAGTAGTTCATGATCAGTCCGGTAAGTTCCGAGATCGGTGAGTAGAGGATTCCAAAGCCGATGAGCCCGGCATGGAAGCTGGGTTCAGACACGCCTATGGCCAGGGAAAGAGCCGGATTATTGATGAAAAGCGACAGCAGGAACAAGGTGAGCCCGCTTAGCAGAATGGAGACTATCAGGTTTACAATGATGTGGTGGCGTTTGTAATGACCTACTTCATGAGCGAGAACAGCCACTATTTCATCTTCCTCCAGGTCATCGATCAAGGTGTCAAAGAGCGTCACCCTTTTCTCCCTTCCAAATCCGGAAAAATAGGCATTGGCCTTGGTACTTCGCTTAGAACCGTCTATGACAAAAATATGCTGTAATTCAAACCCGACCTGCCGGGCATAAGACTCAATCTTACTTTTCAGGTTGCCTTCCTCCAGCGGGGTCTGCTTATTGAAAATAGGCACGATCAACCGACTGTAGAACAAATTCATGAAAACAGTAAAAACAGCGATCAGTCCCCAGGCGTAAAGCCAAAAATCTGCACCTGCCCACTGGAAGAACCAGATGATCAAAGCCAGAATGCCACCGCCCAATACCAGCATCATCAACCAACCCTTGATCTTATCCGTAATAAACAGCCTTGGAGTAGACTTGTTGAATCCGTATTTCTCTTCAATAACAAAGGTGTGATAAGCGCTAAAAGGAGTGGTAAGCAAGTCGCTTCCGAGCAGAATGATCCCAAAGAACAGCAGGGCCCTGAGGATAGGATGCGTGGAGATACTTGCCGCAATTTCATCAACCCAGCCAAATCCACCGGAAATCAGAAAGGCCAGGGTCAAAATCAGTGAAAATGAGGACAACAACAAGGAGTAACGGTAATTGACTTTTTTGTACTCCTGTGATTTAAGGTATTCCTCCTGGTCAAATACATCGTTGAGTTCTTCCGGTACCGGATCGGCAAATCTCTGTGCATTGAGATAGTTCAACAC
>JBPEXP010000322.1:0-7597 GCA_052031475.1 Flavobacteriaceae bacterium
TGATTAATGATTACTGATTACTGATTACTAATAATAAATAATCAATAATTAATAATTAATAATCTCCCCCCCTAGTTGTAGTGCGCTTTAAAGATTTCGATCAACACATCGGGCGGTACGATCTTGTTGGGATATTGATGCATAATGGTAAGCACCTGTTCGATGGCGCCTGGAGGAAGGCCCATTCCCAGGCCAATGTTATGGAGTTTGGCAACTTCCAGTTCGTGCTGTTCGTCCACATTCATCAGCAGTACCAATCTGTGAAACTGTAAAATGCGTTCAGCCTGGGTTTTGGGGATGATCTTTTTTACTTCCGTTTCAAATAGCGATTGAAAAGTTTCCTCGTCAATACCCAATTGATCTGCTACACTTTGCAGAAAATAGAATTCGGCATCGGAGATGACATGGTCTGCTCTCGCAAGAGCGATCATTTCGGACAGAATACTCAATTTCTCCTCATAAGAACTCATAGTGAAGCAATTAACATGGAAAGAATATTTTCTAATAACTCCCTACGGGAAGAAATAGTATTGCGAATACTCAAGTATCGATCTTCAACCGCTCAATAGCGACTTCAGGACAACACTTCTTTGACTTTATCGGCCGCTTCCTGGAACTGAACCGCAGAGTGTACTGCTAGTCCGGAGTTGTCAATAATTTCCTTGGCCTGTTCGGCATTGGTCCCCTGCAGACGTACAATAATCGGCACCTTGATCGAGTCTCCCATGTTCTTATAGGCATCTACCACTCCCTGGGCCACTCGGTCACAGCGTACAATCCCTCCGAAAATATTGATCAATATGGCCTTCACGTTGGGATCTTTCAGGATGATCCTAAAAGCCTCCTCAACACGCTTGGCATCGGCCGTACCACCCACATCCAGGAAATTAGCAGGTTCTCCACCCGCCATTTTGATCAGGTCCATGGTGGCCATAGCCAGTCCTGCCCCATTGACCATACAGCCTACATTTCCATCCAGATCTACATAATTCAAACCAACCTCCCGGGCTTCTACTTCAATAGGATTTTCTTCTCTGAGGTCCCTCATTTCTGCATACTCTTTCCTTCGGTAGAGGGCATTGTCGTCTATGGTGACTTTGGCATCCACAGCCAATATCTTATCGTCCGATGTTTTCAGGACCGGGTTGATCTCAAATAAACTGGCATCACTTTTTTCATAGGCCTTATATAAAGCGGAGACAAAGCGGGTCATTTCTTTAAAAGCCTGACCTGAAAGCCCTAGATTAAAAGCGATTTTACGTGCCTGGAAGGGAAGCAGGCCCACCAGGGGATCGATCTCTTCCGTGAAAATTAGGTGAGGGGTCTTTTCCGCTACCTCTTCGATGTCCATGCCGCCTTCAGGTGAATACATGATCATATTTCTCGCAGTAGCCCTGTTCAGAAGTACGGACATATAATATTCTTCGTGTGCGCTGTCGCCCGGATAATAGACGTCTTCGGCTACAAGGACTTTGTGCACTTTTTTCCCTTCGGCTGATGTTTGTGGGGTAACCAGGTTCATGCCGATGATCTGGCCGGCAATTTCCTCGACTTCTTTCAGATTCTTGGCGAGTTTTACACCACCGCCCTTTCCACGGCCGCCGGCGTGTACCTGGGCCTTGATTACGTGCCAACCGGTACCGGTTTCAGCGGTTAATCTTTTGGCAACATCAATTGCCTCCTGCGCGTTGTTGGCAATCATGCCTCTCTGAACGCGTACCCCAAAACTTGCTAGTATTTCTTTTCCCTGGTATTCGTGTAAATTCATAGTCGCTTTGTCTAAGTGTGCTCGCAAAAATAGGAAACCCCCTCCATTTACGCTAATGCTCTATCCATTAATACGCAAGAGCATCTACGTGGCCTTTGATCTTGAATGACAGGTAAAACCCTATTGCTTGAGTTTGAAATCTTTAAAATCCAGGGGGTCGAAATTTTTGAAATGGCCATTCATGTCTATAAGCTCTTTTGTCCTGTTTACCTCATTCAAGACCTGAATGGTGCCGATCAGATGCGATTTTATAAACCGCAGTCGTTCACTTTCCTTCTCCAGTTGCAATAATTGATATTCTTGTTCATAGGAAAGCCCCATTTTATGTGCGAGTACAAAACTGTTGAATTTTTCAACAGGCAGTGGACTGAAGGGAACGTCCATCAAGGAGTAAAGCTCGGCAATTTTAGTCAGGACGTTTTCCTTTTCTGCCTTTTCGCCATCATTGATATTATCGAGGAATTGCACAACCCCGCCGGCATATTGTTTTCCTTCCATTTCATTGTCGAAAGTGAGCACGCGAAAAACCTGGCGCGCCACGCAAATTACATCCATGGCACCGCTCTCGTAGGTATTCACCACCTCCACCAGCTGAACTTCTGTCCCGTATGCGATACTGTCGTGAATGTATACCGGAATCCCAAAGGTGAGTGCGTGCTTACGACAGTCCTGGATCAACTGCTTGTAGCGGTCCTCGAAAATATGAAGCGGAACCCGCTCACCTGGAAAGAAAACAGACTGCAAGGGAAAAAGAGGAAGCTTCATAGGGTAAATTTATCTAAAAATACAAACCAGCCCTTTGAGAGGCAAAATAAGTTATCAACCCCATTTGTTAAATTTATAACATATTGTTGTATTAAATTAAAATTGAAGGCTTTTCTTGTGTTATTCTTTAGGGTGGACTAGATTTGTCCTTAAACTCACACCAATGATTAAGCATGCTGCTCTTCTGGACATCGTAGAACAATACGGGGCCCCGGTTTACGTCTACGATGCGGAAAAAATAATCTCCCAGTTTCAGCGACTGACCCGGGCTTTTGATCAGGTATCGAGCCTAAAATTGAATTATGCCGCCAAGGCGCTTTCTAACCTGGCCATTTTAAAACTCATGAATTCTCTGGGCAGCGGCTTGGATACTGTTTCTATCCAGGAGGTCAAACTGGGATTGTTGGCCGGTTTTGCCCCGGAGGACATCATTTTTACCCCGAATGGCGTGTCCTTGGAAGAAATTGAGGAAGCGGCTGCCCTGGGTGTACAGATCAACATAGACAATTTATCCATATTGGAACAGTTTGGTCACAAGCACCCGGATATCCCTGTTTGCATTAGGATCAATCCACATGTGATGGCCGGTGGAAATACCAAAATATCCGTAGGTCATATCGACTCCAAATTCGGGATCTCTATCCACCAGATCCCCCACTTGCTGCGCATTGTTGAATTGACTAAAATGAAGATCAATGGGATTCACATGCATACGGGAAGTGATATCCTGGACATCGATGTATTCCTCTACGCTTCGGAAATACTGTTTGATACCGCACGGCAATTCAAGGATCTCGAGTTCATCGATTTTGGTAGTGGTTTTAAAGTTCCCTATAAGACAGGAGATATAGAGACCAATGTAGATGAACTGGGACAAAAACTAAGCAGCAGATTCAACGAATTCTGTGCCTCCTACGGTAAAGAATTGACCCTTGCCTTTGAACCGGGCAAATTCCTGGTCAGTGAGGCAGGATTGTTCCTGGCCCGTGTCAATGTGGTCAAACAAACCACATCAACGGTCTTTGCCAGCGTGGATAGTGGTTTTAATCACTTTATCAGGCCCATGTTCTACGGAGCCAGCCATGAGGTCCTGAATATTTCAAATCCGGAAGGCCGCGAACGCTATTATTCCGTAGTAGGCTATATCTGCGAGACCGACACCTTCGGCAATAACCGCAGGATCAATGAAATATCGGAGGGAGACATCCTATGCTTTAAAAACGCAGGGGCCTATTGCTCTACCATGGCCAGCAACTACAATTCCAGATACAGGCCGGCCGAGGTGATCTGGTACGAGAACGAAGCGCATTTAATTCGGAAAAGGGAGAGTTTTGATGACCTGATCGCCAACCAGGTGGATGTGAAAAACCTCTTTGACCAATTAAAGCCAAAGGCCAGCCTGAAATAAAGGAGCAAAATTTTCGTTAGTTTTGGTACAGTTATTGGACTAATTGGTCAAAACGAAAAAGATGAAGATTTTTACCCCTCTTGCCTTAGCAATTTTTACATTTTTACTCATCGGCCTTAACAGCCAAACGGTTGTGGCCCAGGATATTCAGTGGCTTAGCTGGAACGAGGCGGTGGAACTGGCCCAGTCTGATGCGACTCCGAAAAAGATTTTTATCGACGTGTATACCGACTGGTGCGGCTGGTGCAAAAAAATGGATAAGGACACATTCCAAAATCCTGAGGTTGCCCTGTACATGAACCAGAATTTCTACATGGTTAAATTAGATGGCGAAGGCAAAGAACCTATTGAGTTCAGGGGAAAGACCTATAAATATGTACCTTCAGGAAGAAGGGGTTATCACGAACTGGCGGCTGCCTTACTGAAAGGCAGACTCAGCTACCCGACCGTAGTTTTTATGGACGAGGATCTCAATTTACTGTCTCCCGTTCCAGGTTACCAGAAACCCGGACCCTTTCTCAACATCGCCCGGTATTTTGGCGATAATATCTACAAGGAAAAGGATTGGCAAACCTATAGTAGCCAGGGGAAATAAGCCGGTTTTACTTAGATGATCAACGGCTGTAGTTAGGCGATTCTTTTGTAATGGTCACATCGTGTGGATGACCTTCATTGATGCCACTTGCCGTAACCTGTATGAATTGTCCTCTCTCCTGTAAAGCCTCTATGGTAGCAGCTCCGCAATAACCCATTCCGGCTCTGAGCCCGCCCACAAATTGATGGATGCTTTCATATAGTTCACCCTTATAGGGTACCCGGCCTACGATGCCTTCAGGAACCAATTTTTTAATGTCGTCTTCAACGTCCTGGAAATAGCGGTCTTTGCTTCCTTCCTTCATGGCTTCTACAGAGCCCATGCCCCGATAAGACTTAAATTTCCTGCCTTCATAAATGATGGTCTCACCCGGTGATTCTTTGGTGCCAGCCAGCAGGGAACCAAGCATAACACTGTCTGCACCTGCGGCCAGGGCCTTGGGAATATCTCCTGTATAGCGTATGCCGCCGTCTGCGATCACCGGAACCCCACTGCCCTTTAGCGCAGAAGCGACTTCCAGTACTGCGGAGAACTGAGGAAAGCCAACACCAGCCACCACCCGGGTGGTACAGATAGAACCAGGCCCTATTCCCACTTTTACGGCATCGGCACCTGCTTCAACCAGATAGCGCGCCGCATCGGCCGTGGCAATATTGCCCACTACAATATCCAGTTCGGGAAAACTCTCTTTAATCTTTTTTAGGGTGTCTACCACCCCTTTTGTATGACCGTGAGCAGTATCTATAACAATGGCATCCACCGATGATTTCACCAGGGCTTCCGCCCGCTCCAGGGCGTCTTCGGTAACACCGATCGCAGCGGCTACCCTGAGCCTGCCGAACTTATCTTTGTTGGCCATCGGTTTCTGACTCAACTTGGTGATATCCCTGAATGTGATCAACCCCACGAGCTTGTTATTGCCGTTAACTACGGGCAGCTTTTCGATCTTATTTTCCTGAAGTATCTCTTCGGCATCTACCAGGGAAGTCCCCTCGGCTACGGTGACCAGGTTGGCAGAAGTCATGACCTCGGATATAGGCCTGCTGTTGTTCTTTTCAAATCGCAGGTCGCGGTTGGTGACAATACCTATAAGCTTGCTTTCCTGATCCACAATCGGAATGCCACCAATGCTGTGCTCCTTCATGCTGGCCTTGGCATCGCGAACCAGGGCATCTTTAGGAAGTGTCACCGGGTCCATGATCATGCCGCTTTCCGCCCTCTTAACACGCCTTACTTTCATCGCCTGCTGCTCGATGGTCATATTCTTGTGAAGAACTCCGATACCCCCTTCGCGGGCCATCGCAATAGCCATCTGTGATTCGGTGACTGTGTCCATCGCAGCTGAAATAATAGGAATGTTCAGCTGTATATTTCTCGTGAATTTGCTTCGAATGTCTACTTCCCTGGGAAGTACTTCTGAATAGGCGGGAACCAGGAGAACATCGTCGTAGGTAAGGCCTTCTCCAAGGATTTTTTTAGAATGAGCTTCCATGCAATTACGTCTTAATTGCGTGCAAAGATACTACTTTTAATAGTTGTATTTGCAAGCTAGTTCAGATCGGGAATCATTTAAACACAATCAGTTAGAAGAAGAGGTGGAAATTTAATTTATAATTAATCTAAATAAACTTTGTCAGTAAGATTTCGTGACTTACATTTGCCTTGTCTTTTTTATTTATAATTGATCTAAATAAACAAACCAATGCAAAAATACCTCGCGATCTTTCTGATCCTCTCGGGCGCCGGCCTCTGGGCCCAACAAGACAGCACACTCACGGGAACACCAGTCAGGCTCAATGAAGTGGTATTGCAAGCCAAAGTGATATTCGGTAGCAAATTTGAAGCGAAAAACCGTACTGGTTCTTCATATTATATCTCTCCGGAAGAAATAAAGCGATTTAATTACACCGATGTGAACAGGACTTTGCGAGCAGTTCCAGGGGTGAATGTTTACGAAGAAGACGGATTTGGATTGCGCCCTAACATCAGCCTGAGGGGTACCTCCCCCGAGCGAAGTGCCAAGATCACATTGATGGAGGACGGGGTATTGATTGCGCCGGCTCCCTACAGTGCACCCGCCGCCTATTATTTTCCCACCATTGCGCGCATGCAGGCTGTTGAAGTGTTGAAGGGAAGCAGCCAGGTACAATACGGCCCATTCACCACAGGGGGTGCTATCAACATGATCAGTACGGAAGTGCCTGATCAATTCGGGGCCTTTCTCAACGCCAGCTACGGAAGTTTTCAGAGCGGCCGGCTCCATACCCAATTGGGAGATAGCAGAAAAAACTTCGGCTATTCCATCGAATATCTCAATTACAATTCCAATGGATTTAAAGATCTGGATAATGGCGGGGATACAGGTTTTGACAAGAACGATCTGGTAGCCAAATTTAAAGTGAACACGAATCCTGAAAGCAAGATCCAGCAGTCTCTTGAATTCAAATTCCAATATTCCGACGAAACCTCCGATGAGACCTATCTCGGCCTTACCCAGGAAGATTTTAACAACACGCCTTTCCGTCGCTATGCGGGTTCACAGGTGGATCTCATGGACACCGAGCACAACCAGTTTATGTTGTCCCATGTCCTTGATTTCAGTGATTATTTCAGAATAACAACCGTGGGTTACCGGAACAATTTCAAAAGAAATTGGTATAAACTCGATTACGTCACCCTCAACGACGAAAGAGTGGGCATTGCCGATATACTGGAATCACCAGGTCTTTTTGATGAATACTACCAGGTGGTCAGTGGAAACTCAGACAGTGATGCTGACGCCTTGTCGGTTAAGAACAACAACAGGGAATATCTTTCTACCGGTATACAGACCAAAATAGATATTCACTGGACCGGTGAGAAGACATTTCACGATGTTGAAGTGGGACTCCGCTATCACTTTGACGAGGAGGACCGCTTCCAATGGCTTGATGACTATGCTATGAATAACGGGCAGATGTTGTTGACCACTGCCGGACTACCAGGCACCGACGCCAATCGCATCAGTGATGCCAGGGCCTTTGCCGCCTTCGGAACTTACAGGTTTAAGTATGATGAACTC
>JBPEXP010000323.1:0-3246 GCA_052031475.1 Flavobacteriaceae bacterium
CATGACGGTGATACCTTTGAGCGATTTCTGGAAGCCACAGGGAACCACAAAAGGGTCAATATTCTATACGATCCCAGTCATTTTGTACTTCAACAGCTGGACTACATCACCTATATTGACCATTACCACGAATTTATCAGGTCTTTCCACGTAAAGGATTCAGAATTTAACCCTACGGGTAAGAAGGGTGCTTTTGGAGGATATAATGACTGGGGCGATCGAGCCGGAAGATATCGCTCATTAGGCGACGGGCAGATAGATTTTAAAACCATCTTTTCCAAGCTTACCCAGTACGGTTGCGATGTTTGGGCCGTCATGGAATGGGAATGCTGCATAAAAAGCCCTGAACAAGGAGCCAGGGAAGGAGCCAAATTCATACAGGACCACATTATAGAAGCTACTCAAAAGACCTTTGACGATTTTGCAGGAGGAGATATAGATGAGGAAATGCTGAGAAAAATTCTGGGAACTTAATTTGACGTTTATGAAATATTTGATACCAAGTATCGGACTGGGGGTTTTTCTGCTGAATTTTTCTGCAGATAATCATGGTAAACAGCAGATTCCCATGGAAGACCAGGAAGAATGGGAAATACTTTTTGACGGATCTTCCATGGATTCCTGGAAAGGATATCTTTCGGATGAGGTGCCAGCCGCCTGGAAATTGGAAGATGGAGCCATGGTTTTTTACCCACCGGAGAACAGACCCAAGGGAGACCAGTACAATATCGTAAGCCGAAAGGATTATGAAAGCTTTGTATTGTCTTTGGAATGGAAGGTTTCGCCGGGAGGCAACAGCGGTATATTCTGGGGGGTATTTGAAGATCCTCAGTACAGACAGCCCTATGAGACAGGCCCTGAGATACAAGTCCTGGACAACGAAAGACATCCTGATGCAAAAGCCGGCGACACGCACCAGGCCGGAGCTTTGTACGATATGGTAAGTCCTGCGAAAGATGTGACCAGGCCGGCCGGTGAATGGAATGAATGCGTACTCACCGTGGATTACCAAAACAATACAGGCAGCGTGGTGCTTAACGGTGAGGAGATTGTTCGCTTTGATCCCATGGGAGAAAACTGGGATTCCATGGTGGCCAACTCCAAGTTTGCCGACTGGCAGGGCTTTGGTAAATACCGAAAAGGAAAGATCGGCTTGCAAGACCACGGAGATATCGTAGCCTATAGAAATATTAAAATCAAGTCCTTGTAATATGAGATATGTTATTGTTGTGCTTTTAGTCTTTGTGTTTGCAGCCTGTGAGCAGAAAGAAAAAGAACCGCCCAAAGAAGAATTTAAGGGAATTGTACACGAAGAATACCAGGGAACACCACCCACGGAACCGGAGGCCACGGAATACTATGAACCAGTACCCCCCAAGGTGGATCCTTATGGCAATGACGGCCGCCCCGGTGATGCCATAGTATTATTTGACGGAACCAGTCTGGACGCGTGGGTAAGTTCAGAAGACGGATCAGCTGCCGACTGGCATTTGAACAAGAATGGTACCATGACCGTTAAAGATGGAGCCGGTGATATAGAGACCAAGCAGCATTTTGGAAGTGTGCAGTTGCACGTCGAGTGGAAATCGCCGGAAGAGGTCAGGCGGGATGGTCAGAACCGGGCCAACAGCGGGGTATTTCTCTCCGGATTATACGAGGTTCAGGTTTTGGACAACAATGACAATGACACCTACGTGAACGGTCAGGTAGGATCTCTATACAAGCAGCACATTCCATTGGCCATGGCTTCAGTGCCCAGCGGCGAATGGAACAGTTATGATATTATATATCACGCCCCGGAGTTTGACGAGAATGGGTATAAGGTCAGATCAGGAACCATGACGGTAATACACAATGGCATACTGATCCAGGACCATGTTGAGATCAAAGGCACCACGGAATATATCGGCTGGCCTAAAAACCCCGCTCACGGGAAGGGACCGATTAAGTTGCAGGATCACCGGGACGACAGCCGGGTGAGCTTCAGAAACATCTGGGTCCGTGAATTGTAGAATGATCCTTTCTTCTTTCCCAATCAAAAGGACGATCTTTGAAAAAACCAATGTGACATTATGATCCAATCCATGACCGGATTCGGGAAGCATACCATCCAGCTTCCCACGAAAAAGATTACCGTAGAATTAAAATCACTCAACAGTAAGAATCTCGATATCAATGTGAGGATGCCCTCCATTTACCGGGAGAAAGAACTGGAATTGAGAAGGCGGATCGCTAAATCTCTCCTGAGGGGTAAAATTGATTTTGGTTTATATGTAGAGATCACCGGTGAGGAGACCACTTCGGTAGTCAACGAAGGTGTGGTAAAACAATATATTAAACAGCTCAGGGCCATAGCCGGGGGAGACGATCTAAAATTGCTGGAAATGGCTATCCGTTTACCGGATGCGCTTAAAACAGACCGCGACGATATGGATGAGGAGGAATTCGAGGCCATAGGCAAGGCGCTGGAAGAAGCCCTCAGGGAACTTCACGCTTTCAGGAGCAAGGAAGGGAAGGTACTGCAATTAGATTTTGAAGAAAGAATAGAGGTATTGAACGACCTGCTGGCCCAGGTCAGGGAAATGGATGCAAAACGACTGGATACCATCAGGCCAAGGCTAGAAAAAGCTGTGGAAGATCTCAAGACGGAAATAGATGCGAACCGCTTTGAGCAAGAGCTTATGTACTACCTGGAGAAATACGATATCACAGAAGAGAAAGTAAGGCTGGAGAATCATCTGAAATATTTTATGGAATCGCTCCATTCCCAGCAGTCTAACGGCAAGAAATTGGGCTTCATCACCCAGGAGATAGGCAGGGAGATCAACACCATAGGCAGCAAGGCCAATTATGCCCCTATGCAGAAACTGGTTGTACAGATGAAGGATACGCTTGAAAAGGTCAAAGAACAAATGCTCAACGTATTGTAATGGAAGGAGGGAAGCTTATCATTTTCTCGGCACCTTCCGGAAGTGGCAAAACCACCATCGTACGATATTTGCTGGCCCAACCCGAACTCAATCTGGCTTTCTCTGTTTCGGCTACTTCAAGGCCGCGCAGAGGCAAAGAAAAAAATGGGGAGCACTACTACTTTATGTCTATCTCCCAGTTTAAAAAGCATATAAAACAAGGTGACTTCCTGGAATGGGAAGAAGTTTACCGGGATAATTTTTACGGAACCCTGATGAGCGAAGTAGAAAGGCTTTGGGATCTGGGAAAGAATGTCATTTTTGACATAGACGTGGC
>JBPEXP010000324.1:0-6759 GCA_052031475.1 Flavobacteriaceae bacterium
ATAGCACCTGAATATACGGGAATGGGTAATTTAAAAGATTTTCTGCAAGATTATCTCAATTACCAGGTGACCGCCTATGCTGGTGATGATGAAATGAGGGGACTGGTCCTGGTCATAGGACTTGTGTTGGTGCTATTCCTGCTCAAGAATATATTCAACTACCTGGCCATGTACTTTATTACCTTCCTCAGGAACGGGGTATTAAAGGACATCCGTAATGCCATGTACCAGAAGATCGTCGATTTACCGCTGGCGTTCTTTTCTGAAAAAAGGAAGGGAGATGTCATCGCTAGGATCACATCGGATGTTCTGGAGATACAGCATTCATTTCTATCGATCCTTGAACTTATTGTAAGGGAACCACTTACCATCCTTTTTACGATCATCGTCATGTTCTTCATCAGTGTTAAGCTCACGATCTTCGTCTTCATCTTTATTCCCATAGCTGGAATGATCATTTCGCGGATTGGGAAATCCCTCAAAAGGAAGTCGGACCGGGTGCAGAAAGAACAGGCAGAATTCCTGTCTATTGTAGAAGAAACTCTGAGCGGACTCAGGGTGATCAAAGCATTTAACGCGGAATCCAGATTTTTCAAACTCTTTAAGAATTCCACCGATCGTTTTTTCCATTTTTCCAACAAATTGCTCAACAGGCAAAATCTTGCCTCTCCAACCGGCGAGTTCCTGGGTATCCTGGTCATAGGCATTTTGCTTTGGTTTGGCGGCCGGATGGTCCTGGTGGAAGAAAGTCTTAACGCCTCGGCCTTTATAGCCTATATGGGACTGGCCTACAACATTTTAACTCCTGCTAAGGCCATCAGTAAGGCAGCATACGGGGTGAGAAAAGGCAATGCTGCTGCTGAGCGAGTGATCGAGATACTTCAAACAGAAAACCCAATTCAGGACCGGGCCCATGCCAGGGAAAAGTCTGATTTCACCAGCGGGATAAACCTGGAGAATGTCTCGTTCAGGTATGAAAAAGAGTATGTGCTGCAAGACTTTAGCCTTGAAGTACCTAAAGGTTCTACAGTGGCCCTGGTAGGACAGTCGGGAAGCGGTAAAAGTACCATAGCCAATCTGGTCACTCGATTTTACGATGTGGATAAGGGAGCTATCACCATGGACGGAGTAGACATCAGGGACATCAGTAAGAAATCGCTACGAAATCTTATCGGGTTGGTTACTCAGGATAGCATTCTCTTCAACGACACGGTCAGGAATAATATCTCACTTGGAAAAGATTCAGCAACGGAGGAGGAGATCGTTGAAGCAGCCAGGATTGCCAATGCACATGAATTCATTAAAGATCTTCCTCAGGGCTATGATACCAATATAGGCGACGGGGGAAATAAATTGAGCGGTGGTCAGAAACAAAGGCTTTCCATAGCTCGGGCAGTATTGAAGAACCCCCCTGTTATGGTACTCGATGAAGCCACTTCGGCCCTGGACACGGAGAGCGAGCGGCTGGTTCAGGAAGCGCTGGAAAAGATGATGAAGAATCGCACGTCCATTGTTATCGCACACCGTCTGTCTACAATTCAGAATGCAGATATCATTGTGGTGCTCCAAAAGGGTAAGATCGTAGAAATCGGCTCTCATAAAGATCTTTTGACCGCCCGCGGCGTATACAAGAATCTGGTAGAGATGCAGACCCTGGGAGCCTGAAGCCAGATTAAACCATTGCGCAAAAGCGCAGTCCTACATCAATAACAAGCGAACTTTGATTGCTGAAGAAACTTTAGTTCAACAATTAAAACAAAAGGAATCCAAGGCCTTTGAGATCTTGATAGATACTTACAAGGAAAGGCTTTACTGGCATATCCGGCGTATTGTGTTGGATCATGACGATGCTGACGACGTTCTGCAAAATACTTTCATAAAAGTTTTCAGGAGCATTGAGAATTTTAAAGGCGACAGCAAGTTGTTTTCCTGGATGTACCGGATTGGCACCAATGAAGCGCTGACCTTCATAAAACAGAAATCTAAGAAACTGGGGGTGGGAATGGATGAGATGCATGAGCGGATGGTGGATATGTTGGAGGCGGACGTTTATTTTGAAGGAGAGGAGATCCAGCTTAAATTACAGCGAGCCATTGCTGCCCTGCCTGAAAAACAAAAATTGGTTTTCAATATGAAGTATTTCCAGGAACTGAAATATGAGGAGATCTCTGAGGTGCTGGAAACCTCCGTAGGTGGTCTTAAGGCCTCCTACCATTTGGCGGTTAAAAAAATTGAAACTTTCTTGAAAGACGAAAAATAGAGTTAAATTGAAGAGTATTATGTACTGCTGATAATTAAACCTTTTGACAGTTTGATAGTCAAATTAGCACTATGGGCAAAATAAGTAAAGAAGACGGATTTAAGGTACCGGAAGGATATCTGGAAGGTTTGACGGACCGGATCCTGGACAGGTTGAAGGACGAGAGCCCGGATCTGCCACAGAAAGATGGATTTGAGGTACCGGAAGGCTATTTTGAATCCTTGAATAAAAAAGTGCTAGGCCAGGTAAAAGGTGATGATACTAAGGTGATCAGGCTGCAACCTTACCGAAAGTGGTTCTTCACGGCAGCTTCCGTTGCAGCAGTGGTCCTTATATTCTTCGGCCTTCAGTGGCAGGCACCCCAGGATGTTAGCTGGAACGATATTGCCAGCCTCGAACTCGAAGAATATGTTGAAGATCAGGCAGAGGCCATGAGTAGCTACGAGATCGCTGAAGTACTGACCATAGAGGATCTTGAAGTAGATGACTTTATTGACGAGAGCTGGGAAGAAGAAAATATTGTAGAATATCTTGACGATACCATAGACGATATAGATGAACTTAATCTGAATGACGATGAGTAAATACGGCAAATTGGGGGCTCTTATTCTTTGTTTGTTGACGTCCTGGGCTATTACAGCTCAAAACGGACCCGGCAGGCAAAAAATAAAAACATTAAAGGTGGCCTTTATCACTGAAAGGCTAAGCCTGACCCCAGAGGAAGCTCAGGTATTCTGGCCCGTATACAATGAGCACGAGCAGAATATACAGAGCATCCGCAGGAAGGAACGTCTGGAAGTGCAGACCAGACTTATGGACATGGACCTGTTAACCGAAGCAGAAGCCAACCAGTTGCTGGATGTTCTGGTCAACCTGGAAAGGGAGAAACAAGAATTGCACATTTCATTTCTCAAAAAGGTCAGCCAGGTGATTACACCTAAAAAGACCTTATTGCTCATAAAAGCAGAAGAAGATTTTAAGCGAAGGCTTTTGCGCGAGATGCAGCAAAGGCGAAGAGGCGGTGGATAGGATAATTTCGATCAAATACATATAAGGAAGCTGAAAAGCTTCCTTTTTTGATTAAACCATGTCTCATTTTCAAAGTCTTACTTGTATAACCCCAAAAAATTAAAATGATGAAAAGCTTAAAAATACTTTTGATTCTGGCCTTGCTGATCGGAAGCTTCAATACCTTGGAGGCTCATAAGATCAAAGTCTATCACAGACATGGAACAGTGGTGGCCAAAGTACACCACCCCAGGGTAATTGTTCACGGTGGAGTGAACTATTACTATGCCAAAGGGATCTGGTACAAACCCAGAGGTCGAAAGTTTGTTGTGGTAAGGGCCCCTATCGGGATTCGCGTTAAATTCATTCCGAATGGTTACAGGATTGTTCGTATCAATGGCATAAAGTACTATCGCTACAACGGGATTTATTACGTTAAAAAGCGAGGATATTATACAGTAGTTCGAGTTAGTTAGATTTGGGCAGACACTGATCTTAAAGTGTCGAAGTGTTCGTTCAGGGAAGTGTACCAGTTACACTTCCCTTTCTTTTTTGGACTGCAAATTTGGCTTCAAAAGCCTAAATTAGACCTTTTAATTTCAGATGAGACTACACCGCAATCTAGTCCTGGCCGTAATAAACACACTTCATCACATTTTTGAAAAGGGGGTATTTGCAGACAAGGCCGTCGAATACAGCTTAAAAAGCAATAAAAAATGGGGTTCCAGAGACCGTGGTTTTATCGCCGAAACGGTTTATGAAATTGTCAGATGGAAAAGATTATACGCTGAAATTGCAGGCGTTTCCCAACCTTATAATTCCGGGGACCTCTGGCGTATTTTTGCCGTTTGGCTCACCTTAAAGGGCATTAGAATCCCCCATTGGGACGAGCTGAGCAACACACCTGTACGAAGGATCAAAGGTAAATTTGATGAACTATCCGGTATACGCGCCTTTCGTGAATCTATCCCCGACTGGCTGGATGAAATAGGACTGAAAGCCTTTGGGGAAGAGAAATGGTCCATGGAGCTCAGGGCTTTAAACCAACCGGCACAGGTAGTTCTCAGGGCCAATAGCCTGAAAAATAACACAGATGAGCTTAAAGAATTGCTGGACAAAGAGGGTATTGTTACGCAAAAAGTAAAAGGCTATCCGGAGGCCTTGATCCTTGATAAAAGAATGAACGTCTTTACCAGCAATGCATTTAAAGAGGGCCGGTTTGAGGTACAGGATGCATCTTCACAAAAGGTAGCGCACTTTGTCCAAGCCGCACCAGGTCAACGATTGGTAGATGCCTGTGCAGGTGCCGGTGGTAAAACCCTTCACCTGGCAGCGTTAATGGAGAACAAGGGTCAGATCATTGCCATGGATATCTACAAAAATAAACTGGCAGAGCTCAAACGACGGGCGCGTAGAAATGGAGCCTATAATATTGAACCCCGGCTTATAGAGAGCAGTAAATCAATTAAGAAACTCAGCGGATCCGCAGACCGTTTGCTCATTGATGCACCTTGCACTGGCCTGGGTGTCCTCAGAAGAAATCCGGATGCCAAGTGGAAACTCAGTCCCGATTTTCTGGACAGGGTCCGGCAAATCCAGCAGCAGATCCTGAGAGACTATTCGAGGATGGTAAAGCCGGGCGGGAAAATGGTCTATGCAACTTGTTCTATCTTACCATCCGAAAACGAAGAACAAACCAGGGAATTTTTAAAAACAGAGCAGGGACAGTATTTTGAATTAGAGACGGAAGAAAGATTATGGCCATCCGGTGGTTTTGACGGTTTCTACATGGCCAGACTGATCAAAAGTAATTAACAAACATCCTTTATAACTGCCAGTATTTCACTGTGCAAATGCCATCATAAAAGCGTAAATTTGTGGCTTCTTACAACACTTATTGAACATGATTCACTTCTTTGGGGATATCGATCAAAAGATATTTGCTGTTCAGAAAAACGGAGAATTTTCAAAGGAAGACACGAACAAACTCGTCTGGTTATTCGGGAATCAACCGAAATTGGAGACGGCGTCTATTGACGCCTTTTTTGTTGGTCCCAGAGCAGCCATGATCACCCCATGGAGTACCAATGCTACAGAGATCACCCAGAATATGGGCATTGTTGGGATTTTGCGAATTGAAGAATTCTTTGCTGTAGACCCGTCCTATAAGGATTACGACCCCATGTTGAGTCAAAAATACGAGGCTCTTACACAGGATCTATTCACTGTACCGGTGGCAGACCAGCCAATGCTGGAAATTAAGGATATTGCAGCCTATAATATTCAGGAGGGCCTTGCTTTAAACGACGAAGAAATTGCCTACCTGGAATCCCTTGCACAACGGCTGGGCAGAAATCTGACTGATTCCGAAGTATTCGGCTTTAGCCAGGTAAATTCTGAACACTGCCGGCATAAGATCTTTAACGGCACTTTTGTCATTGACGGCAAAACCATGCCTGATTCCCTTTTCGGGATGATCAAAAAAACCTCCCGTAAGAATCCTAACGAGATCATATCCGCATACAAAGACAACGTGGCCTTTATCAGAGGTCCACGGGTTATCCAATTTGCACCTCAATCCCCTGACCAGCCTGATTATTACCGCAAAGATCCATTTGATTCAGTCATTTCCCTAAAAGCAGAGACGCATAATTTTCCCACCACGGTAGAGCCTTTTAACGGGGCCGCCACGGGTTCGGGAGGTGAGATCCGCGACAGGATGGCTGGCGGAAAAGGTGGTGTACCCCTGGCGGGTACCGCTGTGTATATGACGGCCTATTCCAGATTAGAACAAGACCGTAGCTGGGAGAGGGGGATGCATGCGCGCCCTTGGCTCTATCAGACGCCCATGGACATTTTAATCAAGGCTTCGAACGGGGCATCCGATTTCGGCAATAAATTCGGTCAGCCCTTGATCGCCGGTTCGGTACTTACATTTGAGCACCAGGAACAGGCCCGCAAATTGGGCTATGATAAAGTTATTATGCTGGCCGGTGGCATCGGTTACGGTAAAGCATCGCAGGCCCTCAAAGGGAAGCCGCAAAAGGGAGATGCCATCGTAGTACTGGGCGGCGATAATTACAGGATTGGAATGGGAGGTGCTGCAGTGTCTAGCGCAGATACAGGCGAATTCAGCTCTGCGATAGAATTAAATGCCGTTCAGCGTTCAAACCCGGAGATGCAGAAAAGAACAGCCAATGCGATTCGCGGGCTCATAGAAATGGATGACAATCCCATTGTTTCCATACACGATCACGGAGCTGGGGGACATTTAAACTGCCTGTCTGAATTGGTGGAAGAGACGGGTGGCACCATCAATATGGATCATTTACCGGTAGGCGACCCAACACTCTCCGCCAAGGAAATCATCGGCAATGAATCCCAGGAAAGAATGGGATTGGTCATGGGCAAGGATCATATAGACCTGCTTCGCAACGTGGCAGAACGCGAACGGGCACCCATGTATGAAGTGGGTGAAGTGAGCGGAGACG
>JBPEXP010000325.1:0-6602 GCA_052031475.1 Flavobacteriaceae bacterium
CTTACGTGCTCACCATGGAGGAACTTTCTAAAATAGATGCCTCGGCGTCGGTGATCGTATCGGTCAATAACTCACTTGTTTGCTGGGGACTTGAAACTTACGGCACGGACGAACAAAAGTCTAAATATCTAACAATGCTGGCCACCGGTGAGATTATCGGAGCCTTCTGTCTTTCAGAACCCGAAGCGGGCAGCGATGCCACCTCTCAGAAAACCACTGCCATTGATAAAGGGGACCATTACATTCTGAATGGTACCAAAAATTGGATCACCAACGGCAGTTCAGCGGACGTTTTTTTAGTGATTGCCCAGACCGACCGGGAGAAGGGGCACCGCGGGATCAATGTTTTGATTGTAGAGAAAGGGATGGGCGGATTTGAGATTGGACCCAAGGAAAACAAATTAGGAATTCGCGGCAGTGATACACATTCATTAAATTTTAACGACGTTAAGGTGCCCAAAGAGAATCGCATTGGTGAGGATGGCTTCGGATTCAAGTTTGCCATGAAAACCCTGGCTGGGGGCCGAATAGGAATTGCTGCCCAGGCGCTGGGTATAGCAGCCGGCGCTTACGAATTATCCAAGAAATACTCTAAGGAAAGAAAGGCTTTTGGAACGGAGATAGCCAACCACCAGGCCATTGCCTTCAAACTGGCTGACATGCACACCCAGATTGAGGCAGCCCGACTCCTGGTCTATAAAGCAGCCATGGATAAAGATCAGGGTAAGAATTACGATCTTTCCGGTGCTATGGCCAAATTATACGCCTCGCAAGTAGCCATGGAAACCAGCGTGGAAGCCGTTCAGATCCACGGCGGCAATGGCTTTGTAAAAGAATATCATGTAGAAAGACTCATGCGTGACGCCAAGATCACTCAAATTTACGAGGGTACTTCCGAAATTCAGAAAATTGTCATTTCACGCAGTATTCTGAAGTAATTTCCGTTGCTGTTGAGTCTTTGGGTCACAGTACCCTTCTGTTCTTAAGGGGGTGCTTGTCTGATCTTGCAAGATCAGCTGTAAAACGGGATCAAAATCAGGGTGGATATCTAAATGCTAAACACCATGGGTTTAAACACCCTGATATTCTGAAAAGTGCAGCATTTTTGCATCTTCAATTATCAATATCGCAATTTTGACGGGCTGAAAATTCGAAATTGAATAATTTTTAACGTTTTATTGCAAACGTTGAATTATTTGCATACTTCTTAACTAAACCTTATTGATTTTTTATCTAAATTGATATTTTTGGTCAAATTTCTCAAGGATGAAGTTGGAAAAACAAGGCATGTATCTACCTGATTTTGAACACGATAATTGTGGTGCAGGATTTATTTGCAGTTTAAAAGGAAAGAAGTCGAATGGGATCATAAACAAAGCCCTCGAAATTCTGGTTAAGCTCGAGCACCGGGGTGCTGTTAGTGCAGATGGCAAAACTGGTGACGGTGCCGGAATTTTGATCGATATTCCCCATGCCTTTTTTAGTGAGGTCTGCGACTTTGATCTTCCCAAGGCCGGAACCTATGCGGTAGCTAATGTTTTTCTGCCACAAAAGGAAAACCAGCGGAAATACTGTATGGATCTGTTCGAAAGAAATGTGACAGATCAGGGACTGAAGCTTATCGGTTGGAGGGATGTTCCTGTAAACAGATCGGTACCAGGGAGGATGGCCTCAGAAACTGAACCTTTTGTGAAACAGGTTTTTATCGGCAGGGCTAACAAAGATCAAAATGACAGGGATTTTAATATTAAGTTATTTATTGCCCGTAAAGTAAGCGAGCACGCTATTTATAATTCCAAATTATCCGAAAGTCATTTTTTCTACTTGCCAAGCCTCTCAACCAAGATCATCATCTTTAAAGGGCTCCTCCAACCTCAGGACATAGAACCCTATTACAAAGACCTGATGGACCCACGAGTGGTCACCCGGCTGGCCCTGGTACATCAGCGATTCTCCACAAATACATTTCCAACCTGGGACCTGGCCCAACCATTCCGCTACATGTGTCATAATGGCGAGATCAACACCCTGAGGGGAAATATTTCCAGAATGCGCTCCAGGGAAGAATTGCTTCAGAGTGATCTTTTTGGAGATGAAATAAAACGCATATTGCCTATTATCCTGCCAGGTAAATCAGATTCTGCTACCATGGATATGGTGGTTGAATTACTGTTGATGACAGGAAGGTCCTTACCCGAGGTTATGATGATCCTGGTACCTGAAGCCTGGGAAAAGAATCCTGAGATGTCTGAGACCAAAAGGGCTTTTTATGAATTTCATTCCTGTCTGATGGAACCGTGGGATGGCCCTGCTTCGATCCCTTTTACTGACGGAAGCTATATAGGTGCAGTGCTTGATAGAAATGGTCTGAGGCCCTCGCGTTATTCAGTGACTAAAGATGGCTATGTGGTTATGTCGTCTGAAACAGGTGTATTGGATCTTGCACCGGAAAATATAGAATTTCACGGGCGTTTAGAGCCGGGAAAAATGTTCCTGGTAAATATGGAGGAAGGCCGTATTGTCAATGACGAAGAGATCAAAGAAGAAATTGCAGGCAAGTACCCCTATAAAAAATGGCTAGACAAAAATCTGGTACACCTCAAAGATATTCCCTATAGGGAATGCCCCTTATTTCTTAATGAAGAGACTCTGGAAAAGCGTAAAGCTATTTTTGGCTATACGCTGGAAGACATCAATACCATCATTCTGCCTATGGGCAAGAATGCCAAAGAACCAATTGGTTCAATGGGTTCAGATACGCCAATTGCGGTTTTGTCTGAAAGGCCTCAGCTCATCTACAATTATTTTAAGCAGCTTTTTGCCCAGGTTACCAATCCTCCGCTGGATGGTATCAGGGAGGAACTCATCACGGATATAAGCCTTACACTGGGCAGTGATCACAATATTTTTGAGTATACAGAGCTGCACTGCAGAAAATTGAAAATTCAAAATCCGGTAATTTCCAAAGAAGATCTGGATAAGATCAAGAATCACGACCGCAGTCCGGATTACAAAGTAGTCTCCATTTCTATTCTTTACGACATCCAGCGTGGTCATAATGCATTGGAGGAAGCACTGGAATCAGTATTGGATCAGGCAGTTGATGCCATTGATGAGGGGGCAAACATTATTATTCTTTCGGATCGTAATGTGAGTGCAGACAAAGCGCCCATCCCTGCCCTACTTGCTTGCGCCTATGTAAACAGCGGACTGCAGAAATTGGGCAAGAGGTCAAAGCTAAGTGTGATCATAGAATCAGCAGAGCCCAGGGAAGTGCATCATTTTGCCTGTCTCTTTGGTTTTGGGGCAAGTGCCATAAATCCTTATCTCGTCAATGAAATTATAGCAGAACAGATTGAGGAGCAAGACATCACCGAGTTCACCTTTGAAGAGGCAATTCAAAATTATAATAAAGCCATTGGTAAGGGGATCCTGAAAGTGATGAACAAAATGGGAGTCTCTACTCTAAACTCATACCGTGGATCTCAATTATTTGAGTGTATTGGTTTGAATACCAAGGTGGTGGATAAGTATTTCCCCAACACACCCACACGAATAGAAGGTATTGGTTTATATGAGATTGAAAAAGAGATTTCTAAGAGGCACGGTAAAGCTTTTCAGAAGCAGCAAGTGGCGGCCAATCTGGACCTGGAGATCGGTGGAGAATACCGGTGGCGAAGAGACGGGGAATTACATATGTTTAATCCCGTATCCATTGCGAAACTTCAAAAGGCTGTTCGGAATAACGAACCCACCACATATAAAGAATTTGCCGAGATGGTCAATGAACAATCCAGAAACCTGATGACCATCCGGGGTTTGTTTGAGTTTGCCAATTTTGACCCCATCCCAATCGACGAAGTAGAACCCTGGACAGAAATTGTTAAGCGTTTTAAGACAGGGGCAATGTCTTATGGATCAATTAGTAAGGAGGCCCATGAAAACCTTGCTATTGCCATGAATAGAATTGGTGGAAAGAGCAATTCGGGCGAAGGTGGTGAAGATGCGGATAGGTTTTACCGCAACGAGACAGGAGATTGGAAAAACAGCGCTATCAAACAGGTGGCATCCGGTCGTTTCGGAGTCACATCAAACTATCTCACCAACGCGCTGGAAATACAAATTAAAATGGCTCAGGGAGCCAAACCAGGTGAGGGAGGCCAATTACCGGGACCCAAGGTGAATCCCTTTATTGCTAAAACGCGAAACAGCACACCTTATGTCGGACTAATCTCCCCGCCGCCTCATCACGATATTTATTCTATTGAAGATTTATCCCAGTTGATCTATGATCTAAAATCTGCCAACCGGGAGGCGCGAATTAATGTAAAGCTAGTATCTGAAGTAGGTGTTGGAACCGTGGCGGCAGGGGTGTCAAAAGCTCGGGCAGATGTCATTTTAATCTCCGGCTATGACGGCGGTACAGGTGCTTCACCTCTAACTTCATTGAAGCATGCCGGACTTCCCTGGGAATTGGGTATAGCGGAGGCTCAGCAGACCCTGGTAATGAATGATCTCAGAAATCGCGTTATCCTGGAATGTGATGGTCAGCTTAAGACCGGAAGAGATGTGGCTATAGCCTGTTTGTTAGGCGCAGAAGAATTTGGATTTGCCACTGCACCACTGGTGGCATCAGGTTGTATTATGATGCGGGTTTGCCATTTGAATACCTGCCCGGTAGGTATTGCGACACAAAATCCAGAATTGAGAAAGAAATTCGAAGGTAAACCGGAACACGTTGTCAACTACATGTATTTTATCGCTCAGGAATTGAGGGAGATTATGGCTCAACTCGGTTTCAGAACGGTCAATGAAATGGTAGGGCAGGTTCAGAAATTGGATCGGAACAAGGCCATTGAACATTACAAGGCCCAGGGTCTGGACTTAAGACCTATTTTGCATCAAATAGAAGTGCCGGCCGGAACTAAACTTTATAATACTCAGGCCCAGGTTCATAGGATTGAGGATTCTATCGAATTTCAGATCATTGAAAAAGCACACCCGGCTCTTTTCAGAAAGGAAAAGACCGTTTTAGAATTTCCAATCCACAATACGGATCGGGCTGTAGGAGCTATAATCAGTAATGAAATATCAAAGATATACGGAGCTAAAGGTCTGCCAAACAATACGTTAAAACTTAATTTTACCGGTTCGGCCGGTCAGAGTTTTGGTGCTTTTGCCACAAAAGGCCTTACTATGGTGGTTAATGGGAATACAAACGATTACCTCGGAAAAGGTCTTTCCGGAGCTAAGCTTGTAATAAAAGTCCCTGATAAATCAACGCTTAAACCCGAAGAGAATATCATTACAGGAAATGTTACCCTATATGGGGCAACATCCGGCGAGGTCTATATTAACGGCATGGCAGGAGAGCGATTCTGTGTCCGGAATTCAGGAGCTACCGCTGTAGTTGAAGGTATCGGGGATCACGGTTGCGAATATATGACGGGAGGAGTTGCCGTCATCCTTGGAAGAACAGGCAGAAACTTTGGAGCGGGCATGAGCGGTGGAATCGCTTATGTCTTTGATCCCAATGGAGATTTTGATAAAAAATGCAATAAGGAAGCTTTGAATCTATTAAAAGTAGAAGAGGATCAGGATGTTAAACAATTAAAATCTTTAATTGAAAAACACTACAATGCCACTTATAGCCCACTTGCACAAAAGATTCTCGAAAACTGGGAGAAATGTCTTCCAGATTTTATCAAAGTATTCCCGGAAGAATACAGGCAGGCATTGATCCGTCTGGAAGAAGAAAAAGTAGGAATTATAAAATAGGTTCATGGGTAAAATCACAGGATTTCTGGAATATGGCAGGAAGGTTGAAGCCTACAAGCCTGTTGATGAAAGGGTAAAGCACTTTAAAGAGTTTACAATTCCTATGAAAGAAAAGGAATTGAAAGAGCAGGGAGCGCGTTGCATGGACTGTGGTATACCCTTTTGCCATAGTGGATGTCCGCTTGGTAATCTTATCCCTGATTTTAATGACGCCGTCTATAGAGGCAAGTGGGAGAAAGCAGCGGCCATTTTGCATTCCACCAATAATTTTCCAGAATTCACCGGCCGTTTATGTCCGGCTCCTTGTGAAGAAGCATGTGTACTTGGAATCAATGAAGACCCTGTTTCCATTGAAAATATTGAAAAGAATATTGCAGAGGAAGCATTTAAAAAGGGTTGGATAAAAGCGGAACCCCCGCAATCCAGGACGGGTAAAAAAGTAGCCGTCATCGGATCCGGGCCCGCAGGGTTGGCCGCTGCCCAGCAGCTCAACAGGGCCGGACACTGGGTAACCGTCTTTGAACGTGATGAAAAACCAGGAGGCTTGTTGAGATATGGTATTCCAGACTTCAAAATGGAAAAACACATTATTGATCGGAGATTGACCATCCTGGAGGAAGAAGGAATCGCATTTAAGTGCGGGGTGAATGTTGGCGTAGATGTAGACGCACGTGATTTGAAGAAAGAATACGACGTACTTCTGCTTTGCGGTGGTGCCACAGTGCGTAGAAATCTCCCCATTGAAGGATCTGATCTAAAAGGTGTGGTTCAGGCGATGGATTTCCTCGCACAGAATAATAGGCGTGTTGACGGATTAGAATTTG
>JBPEXP010000326.1:0-4376 GCA_052031475.1 Flavobacteriaceae bacterium
AAGGATATTTCGATGAACCTGTTGTTAAGCGGCAAGGTCTCTGCAGACTACGAGGATCAGATCAAATATTTGCAGAGTTTAGGTCTTGCTATTGAGATACGGCATCATAACCCTGCATATAAGGCCTGTTTGAATATGAATAAAACCTTAGACTTCATCCTGAACAACCTCAAATAGCCTTTTTGAGTAGGAATAAGATCAGTTTTATCTAGTCCAGGAATTTAGCTTGCAGTTGCGGTGTAGGGATCATACATTGATCGCGACGGCCGAACCAGCGATATCGGTTTTTAGCTACCAGGTCATAAAAAAAATCCCTGATAACGGTAGGTACCCATTCGAAGATGCCTAGCAATTTCCAGCCACCTCCAAAGGACTGACCGATTTTTATAGCGGCGGAGGACCTGGTATAATAGGCAACTCCCGGATCAATAAGTATGATAGAATCTGTTTTGCTGGTATCTATACCCCTTTCTTTAATCCATTTTTCTGCTGAAGTACCCTGAAGAGGCGCGAAGAGAAACTGGTCTTTCTTGTCTCGGGCAATAATATAGGTTATTGAGCGGTTGCAGAGATTGCAAACGCCGTCAAAGAGGATAATTTTTTTACCGTCTGGCCATTCCACAGAACAAAAATAATATCTGCAGACCAGACGGACATTCTTTTATAAACTATTTAAGAAACTGCACAGTAGGATCCTATTGTTGTTTGGATCTGCAGTATTTCTTTTAAGTTTTAGTCGTGTCATAACCGCCATTTATGGTAGGGTTCGGACTTGATTCATAATATCAGCCAAAATATGCAAGGGATTTGCTTCCAGAAAGACTAAATTGAAGACAGGGGAGGGGGCATAACCCCAAGCATTCACCAACCCAGAGACCAGGTTCTTTAGGCGAACTAAATATTGTTTCTAATATCTGAAACGCAATAGGAATTCAGGCTTACTGACTAACTTGTAATAGCGGGGAGGGGGCGATCAGCCCCAACGCCTGATTTCTATGGCGCCTTAATTGTAAACTACAAGCCCTGATGCCGTTTTAATCCCCGGTACTTTACCTCGACTTTTTAGCACTTTCTACCAATTCTAATTGATCTACACTGACATTGGTGGTAAATATGCCATAATTCACTACAGCCTTGTTTTTCTCCAGACTGTCTATACTACCCACAGCCCTTCCGTCAATCATTCGAACTCGATCACCGATCTTGAGGTTGGGTTTCGGCCTTTCTTTCTTCTTGTCCTTTTTCTTTTCTACCTTTTTTCGTTCCCTGATGCTCTTTATTTCGCTCTGAACTTCTTTTTCTGCCTGCTGTTTCCTGTTTTGTTCTTCCTTAAATTGCCTCGCTGTCTTTTTCTTTCGCTTGCTGTTCTCTGTCTCTACTATGTGGAGGAGTTCCGAAACCAATGCTCTTTTTTTGGCATCTTTAAAATATTTTTCGGCTGCCGTATTCACCTTGTTACCAAGCCTGATCATTCGCTGATTGTGATCGTATAATTCCTGATAATTCTCCAGCTTGTCCTTAATCTTAGCATTTAACTCCTCCAGTTTATGAGCTTCCTCACGAGCTTTGGCTTCTTCTTCCTGAAGTCTGCTACCCGTTTTAGCCATTTTACTGCGTTCTTTCTGCATTTTGGCTATGGTCTCATCAAATCTGATTTTTCCTCTTTCCACTTTTTTTCTCGCACGGTTGATCAGGCTGTAAGGGATCCCGTTCTGTTGAGCCACTTCAAAAGTAAATGAACTGCCCGGCTGACCCATTTCAAGAACAAATCGGGGCTGTAACGTCTTAGCATCAAAAAGCATATTGGCATTGGTGGCATGCGGCAGCTCATCCGCCAGTAGCTTCAAATTTGCATAATGGGTGGTTATCACCCCGTATGAACCCCTCTCGTAAAATACTTCGAGAAATATCTCTGCCAGGGCACCTCCCAATTCAGGATCACTTCCTGTGCCAAATTCATCAATCAGAAAAAGCGTTTCATCGTCACACTTATTCAAAAAGCCCTTCATATTCTTCAATCGGTAACTATAGGTGCTTAAATGATTCTCTATACTCTGATTATCTCCTATATCGGTAAGGATTTTGCTAAAAGTGCATACCGTGCTTCGCTCGTGGACAGGGATCAACATTCCGCTCTGCATCATCACCTGGAGCAAACCTATGGTTTTAAGTGTAATGCTTTTGCCTCCTGCATTAGGACCTGAAATTACTATGATCCTGTTCTCCGGGTGTAAATGTATAGTCTGAGGCCAGGTCTTTTCTCCCTTCTGCCGATTGCTAAGGAACAGCAGCGGGTGATAGGCATCCCTTATGAACAGATTCTCTTCCTTGTTGAGCTGTGGCTTGATCGCATTGATGTCGCGGCCATATTTAGCCTTGGCTGCCGTTACATCAATCCTGATCAAATAGTCTATATATGTTGTGATCAATGGCCTAAAAGGTCGAATACTGCTTGTGAGTTCTTTGAGAATCTTACTTATTTCCTCTTTTTCGTCGTATTCCAGGTCGGTGAGCTGCCTGCTGTAGTTTCTTACTGCTTCTGGTTCAATAAATACGATGCTACCGGTTTTGGAACTTCCCAGCATGCTGCCTCTTACCTTGCGGCGGTACATGGCTTTTACAGCCAGAACACGTCGGTTTTCAACCACAGATTCCTTTATTTCATCCAGAAAATCTGAAGCCTGGTATTTTTGAAGAGCGGAGGCGAAACTTTGGTTGATCTTAGTCCTCACTTCCTGCATATGGCGCCGTATCCTTCTTAGATCTGTGGAAGCATTGTCTTTTATTTCACCAAACCGATCTACGATGTCATCAATCCACTGAGGTATTTCCCGGTTGGTTTCAATTTGCCCAGTCAATTCATAATGAAGCGGGTAATATTCTTTGAATTTCTTGAAGAATTTTTGATGTAAGGAATACGTGCTTACTATATGATGGATCTTCCTAAATCCTTCAACCTCAAGAGAAGTATTCTCTATACCTAATAACTGCAGTTCTTTGTCTATGTCGTCAAATCCATGATTGGGTACCCTGTTTTCATTACTGAAGGATGCCAGGTATTCGCTGGTCAGCCCCAAGTTGTATTCCATCTCGTCAAAGTCCTCTAACGGCATGAGTTCCAAAGCAGCCTCTTTTCCTTTCGCCGTATTGCATCTGCTTGAAAGCTGCTGCAATACCGTAGGAAACTCCAGATCTTCCAGTGTTTTTTTCGATATCTGACCCATTGGATAGACTTGCAAAGGCAAAGTTAGTCAATAGGAGCTTCGCATGAAATCTCATGGCCGTGATTCATGGCAATCTTTGATTATTTTATTGATTTTCAGGGCAGGACAATAAAATACCCCAATCTATTGTTTTATAGTAGGTCTTTCTTATTTACAATAAGAAGGTTACCAATACAACTTAAAAAGTCCCAAATGAAGAAACTTAGCCTGATAGCTAGTCTTGCTATTGCTGTGATTTTCCTTTACAGTTGTAGCGCCACTAATCATCTTACCATGGGTGCCACCGAACCGGCTACCGTTGTTATTTCACCTGATATTAAAGTCATTGGCCTCATCAACCGCAGTGTTCCTTCTGAAGCGAATGAAAAGGCAGATCAAATAGACCGTATACTTTCTATAGAAGGCAAGCAACTGGACCAGGATGGTTCCAATGCGGCACTCCTGGCTCTTAAGGATGCACTTTTGGAACAGGGAATAGCAGAAGAGGTGAAGATTTTACCTCCCGATCAGCTTATCAATAAGGGTTTGGGAATTTTTCCAGCTAGTTTAGACTGGGACACTGTTGAAACTCTGTGCAGGGACCATCAGGTAGATGCCATTTTCTCACTTTCATTCTACGATACGGATACTCAAATCGACTATCGGGCAACCACTATGCTATTGCCCAATAATCTTGGTGTAAAGGTTGCCGTGCCGGCCCATGAACTTACCCTTCATACTTTCATAAAAAATGGATGGCGAATCTACGATCCCGTCTCAAAAATCATAGCGGACGAACTGCTTTGCCAGGACCAGGTGGTTTCTGTAGGAAAAGGAATTAATCCCATTAAAGCTTATGAAGCTATTGCCGGCCGTAAGGAAGCCGTCTTGCAATACAGTCAGAATATGGGCGCCAACTATTCAAGGAGGTTATTGCCTTCCTATAAGCGAATTTCCAGGGACTATTATGTGCGCGGCACCCACAACTTCGTAGTTGCCAAACGCAGGGCCCAAACGGGCGACTGGCAAGGGGCGGCTCATCTCTGGGAACAGGAAATAGATAATTCCAACCCTAAAATTGCAGGTCGTGCCCACTATAACATGGCTATTATCAATGAAATCAATGGAGACTTTGATGCGGCCATAGATTGGGCTTCAAAAGCCTATGTTGAT
>JBPEXP010000327.1:0-2160 GCA_052031475.1 Flavobacteriaceae bacterium
AAGGTACGGTTGATTGCGATCATAAAAACCAGGCTTTGATCATAAACGGGACTACAGTCCACATGATTGCCGCAGACGATCCTTCTAAAATAAATTATACTGCTTACGGGATCCAAAATGCATTGGTTATTGATAACACAGGTGCATATAGGGATAAAGAAACACTTGGAAAACATCTAAAATCTAAAGGCGTTAGTAAAGTGCTGCTCACAGCTCCAGGCAAAGAGATCCCCAACATTGTGCACGGTGTTAACCAGAATGAATTCGACCCGGATAAGATAGACATCTTCTGTGCCGCGTCCTGTACCACAAATGCCATAACGCCGATCCTAAAAGTAGTTGACGATTCACTGGGCCTTGTAAAAGGGCATCTCGAAACCATCCACGCTTATACCAACGACCAGAACCTGGTAGATAACATGCACGGCAAATACCGTCGTGGACGGGCTGCCGCACTAAACATGGTTATTACGGAAACTGGTGCGGGGAGTGCAGTAGCTAAAGCCCTTCCGGCATTAAAAGGGAAGCTGACCTCCAATGCCATCCGGGTACCTGTGCCGAACGGATCATTGGCTATTTTGAATCTTGAGGTTGAAAATAAGACCTCTAAAGAGAGTATAAACACCATTATTAAAAAATACGCCCTGGAAGGCGATATGGTAGAGCAGATTAAATACTCCCTGGACAATGAATTGGTTTCAACCGACATAGTGGGTACTTCTGCTCCGGCTATTTACGATAGTAAAGCCACAATAGTGTCAGCAGATGGTCACAATATGGTGTTATACGTATGGTACGATAATGAATTTGGGTACACCCACCAGGTGATCAGGCTGGCCAAGTATATCGCCAAAGTGCGGAGATACACTTATTATTAGCCAATTAAATCAACCAAATCAAGGGAATACACGTATATCCTAAGGGGTTTGAAACTGAATGTGCTGTTTCATAATTAAAATTATTAGGAGTACTTTAGTCCCCTCTAAATCTATTTTTAATCGAAAGAATACACGCATGAAAGGGTTACATTATGCTATTATCGCCCTCGCACTATTAACAGTGAACCTGAATTTTGCTCAGCAAGAGGAAGATTTATCATTGGATAAGGGAACTATCGACAGTCAATTTGAATATGTATACAAAAGGTCCGGGAACTACCGGGCCGATGGTCGTCGTTACGAGGTTGTACGTACCATCAACCTCGATAAATTAAGGGCCAATGTTGCCGATTCCCTCGCTGCTGCTTATAAAAAACAGAATGAACTCGCCGCTACAATAAAAGGTCATGAATCTACTATCGCAGCCCTGAATAATGATCTGAAGGCCGTAACCGATGACTTAGAAGAAGTAACTGCTGAAAAAGACAGCATGTCATTCCTTGGGATTCAAGTTTCCAAGGCCACCTACAATGTGATACTTTGGACAGTTATAGCCTCCTTGTTTGCCTTCCTTATGTTATTCATCTTGAAATTCAGGAGGAGCAATATTCTCACTCAGGACGCTAAAAACAATTTGGCAGACCTGGAGATTGAGTACGAAAACCACCGTAGAAGGGCGCTTGAACGCGAGCAGAAGATCAGTCGACAATTACAGGACGAGATCAATAAATACAAGAAACAGAATAAATAAAAACCGTGGCAACCATTGAAGAGGCTGGTCCTGGATCTGTTGATCTGGTTGCCCCTTTATTCGATGCCTACCGTGTTTTTTACAAGCAGCAATCCGATTTATCCCGTGCCAGGGATTTTATCAGCCAACGTCTGCTTAATAAGGAGTCCAGGATCTTTCTGGCCTCTGTAAACGGACAAGCAATTGGCTTTGTGCAGCTTTTCCCTTCTTTTTCTTCGGTTAGCACCCAGCCCCTATACATACTTAATGATCTATATGTACATGAAGATTTTAGAAAGATGGGGATAGCCACTTCTTTGCTGAACCATGCTAAAAAGGTCTGCGAGGAAATGGGATACAAAGGCCTGGCTTTGGAAACCGCTGTAGATAATCCGGCCCAGCAACTATATGAACAGTTGGGTTGGAAAAAGGATACGGCCTGTTTTCACTATTTTTGGTCGGCCGGAAAATAGGATCCATGCGAATCGATATCATAACCGTACTACCGGAACTGCTGCGCAGCCCTTTTGATGCCTCTATATTGAAAAGGGC
>JBPEXP010000328.1:0-5902 GCA_052031475.1 Flavobacteriaceae bacterium
ATCAGACGTTACGGGGCCGCGGTCATTGTCATGGCCTTTGACGAGGTGGGGCAGGCAGACAATTATGAGCGCAGAATAGAAATCGCCAAAAGATCCTATGACATTTTGGTGAAGAAGGTGCAGTTTCCTCCTGAAGATATCATCTTTGATCTCAACATCTTCCCTGTAGCTACCGGTATGGAGGAGCATAAACGCAATGCAGTAGACTTCATTGAGGCTACAGCCTGGGTGAAAAAAAACCTTCCCCATTGCAGCGTCAGCGGGGGAGTAAGCAACGTCTCTTTCAGTTTTCGGGGTAATAATCGTGTTCGCGAGGCCATGCATTCCGTATTTCTCTATCACGCCATCCGTGCGGGTATGAATATGGGAATCGTAAACCCCGCTATGCTTGAGGTATATGATGACATCCCCAAAGACCTTCTCGAACATGTAGAAGACGTTATCCTAAACCGGAGAGAAGATGCTACGGAGCGCTTATTGGAATTCGCACAGACGGTAGATGGGAAGAGCCAGGGTAAAAAGGCCGACCTCAGTTGGAGAAAGGAAAGCCTGCAGGACCGGATCACAAGGGCACTCGTGAAGGGGATCGATCAGTATATCGTGGAAGATGTGGAGGAAGCCCGTCAGTCTGTAAACCGGCCTCTGGAAGTCATAGAAGGACATCTGATGAAAGGGATGAATGTAGTGGGTGATCTCTTTGGTAGCGGCAAGATGTTTTTGCCCCAGGTGGTTAAGTCGGCCCGGGTCATGAAAAAGGCTGTGGCTTATCTCACACCATATATCGAAGAGGCCAAGGATAAGAGTGCCCGTGCGGCTGGTAAGATTTTAATGGCCACGGTAAAAGGAGATGTGCATGATATTGGCAAGAACATCGTAAGCGTTGTACTGGCCTGCAATAATTACGAAATAATTGACCTGGGGGTCATGGTGGCCCCAGAGCGGATCATTGAGACTGCCCGCAAAGAACAGGTTGACATTATTGGTCTAAGCGGCCTGATCACACCCTCGCTGGACGAGATGGTATTCCTGGCAAAGGAGATGGAGCGGCAGAATTTTTCCGTCCCTCTTCTGATCGGCGGAGCCACTACCAGTAAGGCTCATACAGCAGTGAAGATAGATCCTCAATACAGTGCCTCCGTGGTGCATGTCAATGATGCATCAAGGGCAGTTACAGTGGTGGGAGACCTCCTGAACCGGGACCAATCAGATCAATACAAAAATCAGGTCAAGCTCGATTATGAGTCTTTTCGTGAAAAATTTCTGGAAAGGGGAAGGAAAAAAGAATATTTGAGCCTTCAACAGGCCAGGGCAAACAGTTTTAAGATCAATTGGGATCAGGCGAAGATAGAGGCACCCAAAAAACCGGGCAGGCATCTGATCTCCGATATGGATCTCAATCAACTACGCAACTACATAGATTGGTCGCCATTTTTCAGGAGCTGGGACCTGCATGGAAGGTTCCCAGTTATACTGGACGATGAATTGGTGGGAAGCCAGGCCCGTGAACTCTATGAGGACGCCCAAAAAATGCTCGATTCGATCATTGCAGACAAGCACATAAAAGCCAAGGCTGTCTTTGGGATCTATCCGGCACAAAGCGTTGGAGATGACATTGAATTGCAAATTCCAAAAAAGTCGTTGGTTTTCAGAACCCTCAGGCAGCAACTCAGTAAAAGGGCCGGAGTGCCCAATCTGGCCCTGTCCGATTTCATCGCTCCGGCAGAAAGCGGACGGGAAGACTATGTAGGCTGTTTTTGCGTTACAGCGGGCATTGGTGCACAGGAATTAGCGGAGAAGTATGAAGCTGAGCTGGACGATTACAATTCCATTATGGTGAAGGCCCTGGCCGACAGACTGGCAGAGGCCTTTGCCGAGTACCTGCACGAGGAAGTGCGTAAGAATTATTGGGGCTATGCTTCGGCCGAAGAGTTGAGCAATGAAGAATTGATCGGTGAGAAATACCGTGGCATCAGACCGGCTCCCGGATATCCCGCCTGCCCCGATCATCTGGAGAAAAAAACCATCTGGGAATTGCTGGAAGTAGAAGAGCAGATAGGGGTGAAGCTAACCGAAAACCTGGCCATGTGGCCCGCAGCGAGCGTAAGCGGCTACTATTTTGCAAATCCCGAAGCCCGCTATTTCGGATTGGGAAAGATTCAGGAAGACCAATTGCAGGATTTTGCAAAAAGGAAAGGAATGGATATAGAAGAAGCCCGGAAATGGCTGAGACCGAATCTAATTGATAATTGAAAGTTGAAAATTGAAAGTTGAAAATGGTTGCTAATAATCAATAATTAGTAATCAATAATATCCTAATGAAAGTAACCGAACACATAAAAAAAGCACAGGGCGAAACGCTGTTCTCGTTTGAGATCATACCGCCGGTGAAAGGGCGAAGTATTCAGGAATTGCATGACAATATAGAACCCCTCATGGAGTTTAAGCCCCCATTTATTGATGTAACAACTTCAAGGGAAGAATATGTCTACATAGATCGCGATGGTTTATTGGATAAAAAGCTCACCCGGATGCGGCCCGGGACAGTGGGTATCTGCGCTTCCATCAAGCACAAATTTGATGTGGATACCATCCCTCACGTGCTTTGCGGCGGATTTACAAAGGAAGAGACTGAATATCTGCTGGTCGATTGTCACTACCTGGGAATAGATAATATCATGGCCCTGAGGGGCGACGCCATGAAGGAGGAGAAATACTTTGAACCCACCAACGGCGGTCATACCTATGCGTCTGACCTGGTCCAGCAGATTAGGGACATGACCTGTGGTAAATACCTGCACGAGGTCATTGAGACGGACTACAATGCGGATTTTTGCATAGGCGTAGCCGGCTATCCCGAAAAGCACATGGAAGCACCTTCTCTGAAATCTGATTTGAAATGGCTAAAACACAAGGTAGACCTGGGAGCCGATTACGTGGTCACCCAGATGTTCTTTGACAACAAGCGCTTCTTTGAGTTTGTGGATGCTGCCAGGGCGATGGGTATTGATGTGCCTATTATTCCGGGAGTAAAACCAATTGCCATTAAAAAGCATCTTCAGATATTGCCCCAAATATTCAGGATAGACCTGCCTCAGGACCTGATTGACGCCGTGGAGGCCTGCGACAACAACAAGCAGGTCAGACAGGTAGGGATAGAATGGGCCATAGAACAATCTAAAGAGCTGAAGGCTGCCGGAGTTCCTGTGCTGCATTATTACTCGATGGGCAAATCAGACAATATTAAAGCCATTGCCAGGGCAATATTCTGAACTACACAGCGATATTGAATCAATGAATTGATCCCGCTGAGCCATTTTTTGGCCAATTGACTACTTTTACAGCCCATGAACGCCAGATTGTTTTGTGTACTGTTTTTCTGCGTGCTGACTTCCCATGCTCAGAATGAAACTTCAACGCCCAGGTACAATGTGGACGCCAATGCGTTTTACGGCTCCATTATTCTTCACAACCCGGATATAACCCATTTGATAACCGAACATCCTGCAGGGATGATCCTATCGCTCAATAGGAAGCGATATGGCGAAAAGGAATGGGAACAGGGCTACAACTACCCCGATACAGGATTCACATTTGTTTACCAGGACATGAAAAACGGGGTTTTGGGTAACAATTTCAGCCTATATGCTCATTACAACTTCTATTTCCTTAAAAGGAATCTGCAACTTAGGATAGGTCAGGGAATGGCCTACAACACGAACCCTTACGACAAAAACCTTAACTTCAGGAATAACGCCTACGGATCCCATCTACTGGCTAGCACTCTTTTAATGCTCAATTATCACAAAGAGAGGATCTATGAAGGCCTGGGTCTTAAAGCGGGGATAAGCATTGTGCATTATTCCAATGCCAATGTAAAGGCACCCAACACCTCGACCAACACCTTTGCTTTTAATGCAGGCTTAGTCTATGACCTTGATGGTGGTGAAGAAAGGGAGTTCATCATTCGTGAAAAGGTACCGATCAAAGAACCTGTGAGATACAATCTGGCTTTCCGGTCCGGGATCAATGAAAGTGATGTGCTTAATTCGGGTCAATTTCCTTTTTACATCTTTTCGGCCTACGCAGACAAAAGGCTGAGCAGAAAAAGTGCGGTGCAGTTGGGCGCGGATTTTTTCTTTTCCAATTTCCTCAAAGAACTCATCCGTTTTCAGTCGATCGCATTTCCCGAAATGGGTGTGGATGAAAACACGGATTACAAGCGCATTGGCATGTTTGCAGGCCACGAACTCTTCATTTCCAGTCTGAGTATTGTCACTCAACTGGGTTATTACGTTTACTATCCGTTCGACTTTGAAGGCCGCACCTACAGCAGAATTGGCTTGAAATATTACTTTGGCAAGCAAGTATTTGGGGCCGTAACACTTAAATCGCACGCAGCAAAGGCCGAAGCTGTGGAATTCGGAATCGGTATAAGAATATGAGAAGCTATCCAGTGAACATATCAAAGCTTTTGGTTCAATTACCTGCCTTGTTTGGCTTGTTCTTGATCGCCATGTCAACGCTTACCTCCTGCAACGGCGATAATGTTCCGGATTGTTTCCAGAACGCCGGCAATTTGGTCAGCGAGGAAGTCTCCGTGCCGGCATTTGACAGGGTCACCGTTTTTGAAAATATAGAATTGATCCTCATACAGGGAAATACTCAGCGTGTGGTTATCGAAACAGGGGAGTTTCTAAAAAATGAAGTAAGCGCCCGGGTTGAAGATGGACGGCTCATCTTGAGGGATGATAATAACTGTAATCTTTTCAGAGAGTACGGAACTACAAGGATATTTGTCACAACCCCTGATCTTATTGAGATCCGTAGCAGTACGGGCTATCCCATTAGAAGTGAAGGACTGCTATCATTTACCGATATCCGCCTGATCTCAGAAAGTTTTAATAATCCGGAAACTGAAACAACGGATGGTTCATTTGATCTGGAAGTTAATGCAGAACGGGTTCGCATTGTGGTTAATGGGATCGCTTTCTTTAAGTTAAGTGGCTCTACCCAGAATTTGGATATCCAGATCGCGGCCGGTGATTCCCGGATAGAAGCCGAGAACCTTATTGCCCAGGAAGTAAACCTGGACCACAGAGGTTCCAATGACATCCGCATATTGCCACAGCAAAGCCTTCAAGGGGTCATCCGGGGTACCGGGGATGTCATTAGTTTTAACCGGCCGGTTTCTGTAGATGTTCAGGAATTGTACAGGGGACGTCTTATCTTCAGCGATTGAAATGAATGCAGATGCACTTTTTACTGAATTGGTAAATAAGAAGGCCATTCCAGGAATGGCTGTGTGCATTGCTGGAACGGATAAAACTCATTTGCTCAAGGGCTACGGCTGGGCCGATCTTGAAAACGGAATAAGGGTAAAGGCCCGGGAGACGATCTTCAGGGCTGCCAGCGCCTCCAAACCCATCGCTGCCATGGCACTCGCCAGGATGGTGGAAGAGGGCTTGATCAACTTGGATGCTTCTTTTTATGATTACGTCTCTTATTTTCCCAGGAAATCCGCAGACTTTACCATCAGGCAGCTGGCCTCCCATACAGCAGGGATTCGATCTTATCGAGGAAAGGAGTTCGCGCTAAACAGGCCGTATTCTATCAAAGACAGTCTGCAAGTCTTTCAAAATGACCCGCTGTTATTTACCCCGGGCACTGCTTACCATTACAACTCCTTTGACTGGGTAATGGTCTCCCTGGCCATGGAAGAGGCAAGTGGTATCCCTTTTGAAGACTACGTAAAACAGCAGGTATTGAATCCCCTGGCCATGGAAAACACTTTTGCTGAAATACCCGGAGAAGAGGCTGCTTTACAGGCCAATTTCTATACTAAATGGTCAGGCGGATTCAGAAAAGCAGCGAGCGTGGATAATCGCTATAAACTGGCCGGGGG
>JBPEXP010000329.1:0-9297 GCA_052031475.1 Flavobacteriaceae bacterium
CCCATTTTCAAGATCTCCTCTTTTTTCGCAGGATTTGAGCTGAAAGCCACCACTTCGCAACCCCATTTGTTCAGGAATTTGAGGGCCATATGACCCAGACCGCCAATCCCAATAACGCCTACCTTATCTGTAGGTTTAACTCCTGCCAGCAAAATGGGGTTAAAGACCGTTATACCACCGCAAAAGAGCGGGCCGGATTTTTGCAGGTCCAGATTTTCGGGCAGGGCAATGGTCCATGACCAATGGGCTCTAACCCGGTCCGCAAATCCTCCATGCCTGCCTACAATGGTCGATTCGAGATTCTCACATAAATGGTGACTGCCGTCCATACACTGGGTGCAGTGCATGCAGGAGGCAGAATTCCAACCCAATCCAACCTTATCGCCTACTTTGAGAGTTTTCACATCAGACCCTACTGCTTCAACTTCACCTACAACCTCGTGGCCTGGTACAAAGGGATATTGCGTCATACCCCATTCATTGTTCACCATACTGAGATCAGAATGACAGATACCGCAGTAGTGTACGCGTATATCTACCTCCTCGTTTCCGATAGGCCCAAGTTCATATGTAAATGGTTCTAATTTTGCGCCGGCCTCAGAGACCGCATAGGCGTGTACCTTGCTCATAGTCTATGTGATTCAATATTGTAAGGACCCTAAAATTAAGGCAATTTAAATAAGATTCAAGGCTGTTTATATTAAGTTTTCGTAAATCATGAGCTGATCTTCCTGTACCTGTATGATTGCGTCATTGCCATATGATATATCAGGGATCCTAGGAAGAATCAATTCAAGCACACTGCCCTTTTGCCGGTGATCTACTTTGGTCTCCGGATCGGGCATATAGATCAACCCCCTGTATTGATCCTCTTTCCAGAAAAAATCCAGGTCAAAAAAATAAAAGTTCTCAGGTGGTATATGCCCGGACCAGGCAATGTTCTGTAAGAAGTATTTGGGTTTTCTAACCCGAAATTGATAAGGTGCTATATCCAGGTTTAGTGTACCTAAAAAATAGGGACTCAGATCCAAGCCCTGTTCTTTAAAGTATGGCAGTTGCAGATAAAGAGTTCCATTCGGATATCTGGGATCCCCGGCCATTCCGGAGGCGACCCCGTGCCCCCTGATAATAGTTCCCCTAATTTTCATGAAATCTCAGTTGATCCTTAATGCAGTACGAGAGGTTATGAACGGAAATCATTCAAATAGTAATACTCACTCCCTTGTCAGAAGATTTTTTATCCGCATCAAAAAAGAAATCTATTCTGCCGAGATTGACCCCGTAACAACCCACCTGATTGATCATGACCCGTTGACCGATCCTGTTTTTCCTTACCACAGGCCTTTCAAGAAAGGTATGGGTATGGCCGCCGATGATCAGGTCAATATTTTCAGTGCGGGCACAAAGACTCACATCACTGGGTCTTTGAGGATCATTGCCGTATTCAAATCCCAAATGAGACAGGCATATGACCAAGTCGCATCCTTTTTCAGATTTCAGTGTTTGGGCTGTATCCTGGGCGATCTCTACCGGATTTAGATAAACAGTTTCCCTGTACAGTTCCTTGGTTACCAGGCCTGCTAACTGAATGCCCAAACCAAAAACCCCGATTTTAATTCCATCGACATTAAAAATGCGGTAAGGGTCTATCATCCCTTCCAGTACGGTATTCGTAAAATCATAATTAGCCGAGAGCAACTTAAAACTGGCATTAGGCAACTGGGCGAGCAGACCATCAATTCCATTGTCGAAATCGTGATTCCCTATAGTGGCGGCATCATAACCCAGCTTGCTCATCATCCTGAATTCCAGTTCACCTCCATAGAAATTGAAATACGGGGTTCCCTGAAAAATGTCTCCCGCATCCAGCAACAGGGTGTTGGGATTCTCATTCCTGATCTGCCTGATCAGGTCAGCTCTTCGGCCAATTCCACCGGCATTTGGGAATCTTGAGTGCGTGGATGGGAAAGGATCTATATGGCTGTGAACATCATTGGTATGCAAGATGGTTATCTGTTTCTGACCAGGGCTGATGCAACCGTTCAATCCCAGTCCGCTGAGGCCAACAAGAGCGGAAGCCGCTGAAGTTTTTCTAATGAAACTGCGCCTCTTCATAGGGAATCGCGATTAATAAACCGGTTATCTACCCTGGGACGAAGCGTATCGTGTTTTTTAAAATAATCGATCATGGCATTGCGAACCAGATAGTCCGTTTCAGTCCGGTTTAAGCCACTGGCAAAAAAATTCATCTGATCACCACCATTGGCCAGATAGTCATTGGTTGCCACCAAATAAGTCCGATTTTCATCAAAAGGATGTCCCTGAACATCCACGGAAACGAGCTGGTCGTTTTTTTCCAGAACGATCTGCATCCCTGAGATCGGGTGAGGCCTTCCGGAACGGATAAGAAAACTGATCAAATCCCTCACTGCCTTGCCCTTCATTTCCATAACCACGATCTTATTCTCAAAAGGCATCACCTCGTAGGCTGTCCTGGCATTGACCATTCCCTGTGAAATCACGCTTCGAATACCCCCGTGGTTCAATACCACAAAATCAATTTCATTACCGGTTCTGCTTTTAAAAATGGGATTGGCCTGCTCGTATACAATGTCTGCCAGAAGGTTGCCAGCACTGCTGTTGTAGCGGCCATCCGACTTGCTGATCACTGAAGGGGCGTAAGACAGAGGTTCGTCGAGCACCTGGTTGATCCTCGATCGATAAGGGTCAATAAAAAGTTCAAGCGAATCCGGAGTTTGGTATTGATCTTCCACAGCCAGCTGTGAAGCCCTGATTTCCGAAAGACGATATACGGGCTCCTGACAGGAATAAAAAGCAATGATTGTTATAAATACAACAAAATGTTTTATATATAAAGGCATCTTCCGCTTTATCTTCGCATAGAATTTGCCTTCAGAATGGTTACATTTGTAGAAATGCTTTTGGCATGTTTCTGAAGGGACTCAAAGATAAGTTTAAATATAAATCCGGCCTAAAATATTTACGGGAAGAACTCAATAATCCGCCGGAACAGCTCACCAGGCCCAAAGGTATCAGTTCGGTAGGGGTCATAGTAGACCTGGATAATTTTGATCACGCAGAGTACTTCTTCGAATTTATCGAGGCCTACAAATTGAGACCCAACGCCGTAAAGGTCATTGGTTATAAAAGCTGGTATGACAAAAATTCACCCTATGCCACACCGGTCTTTTCAGACAAGGATTTGGGGTGGAACGGAAACATAGAAAACAGCTATGCCTTGGAATTTCTCAGCAGGGAGTACGACTTGCTGGTCAATTATTACACTAAGGATAACCTGATGATGCAATTGATGACCATTAAGGCCAAGGCCAGGATCAATGTAGGGTTTGCCGAAATAGACAACTCTTTCAACGACCTGATCTTAGAAGTAGACCCTGCAGACTTTAAAACTTTCAAGGCAGAATTGAAGAAATACCTGCATGTCATGGGTGAATTACCACTAAAAAAGTAAAAGATTCGTGCCACTACAATGGGAAGTGCACGACAAATAAAATTGATCGTAAATTTTTAAAAGGTATTGATGGAATCTCTTTACGGAACCGGTGTAGCCATAGCCACCCCTTTTACTGAGCAAGGCAGACTTGATCTTGAAAGTCTGCGCAAGCTGGTAAATCATTGCATAGACGGGGGAGTTGACTATTTAGTCGTCCTCGGCACCACCGGGGAAACGGTTACTCTTGATGAGGAAGAGAAGGGGCGTGTGATCAGTACGGTAGTTCAGGAGAATAAAGGCAGACTACCGCTGGTACTGGGTATAGGAGGCAATAATACAGCCAAACTGGTCAAAGATTTAAAAACAGCACCACTCATGGATTTCGAGGCTGTACTTTCGGTCTCACCCTACTACAATAAACCCACGCAGGAAGGTATCTACAGACACTACAAAGTATTGTCTGAAACAAGTCCAAAGCCGCTGATCCTCTACAATGTTCCCGGCAGGACTGCCAGTAACGTGCTGCCTGAAACCGTAAGACGGCTTGCGAAAGATTGCCCCAATATTGCAGCTATCAAAGAAGCAAGTGGCAACAATGATCAGGTTCAGGAATTGCTGGATATACTGCCCGATGATTTTATGGTCATTTCCGGTGATGATTTTACGGCCGTTGATACCGTACTGGCCGGTGGAGCAGGGGTGATCTCTGTCTTGGCACAGGCCGTACCCAACGAATTCACCGCAATGATCCGGGCAGGCCGTGAGGATAAGGCTCAATTGGCCCGTACATGGCATGAGTCGCTGCTTACCGGAATGCAATTGATCTTCGAAGAAGGTAATCCCGCTGGCATTAAAGCGATGCTGGAATATCAGAAAATATGCCGGGCTGCGGTGCGCCTGCCGCTGGTAGAGGCCAGCGAAGATCTGAAAAATCGCATAGGCCAATATGTGGACGGCCTGGTTCAAACGCCTGCATAAACTCCTGAATCGCCTGTTAAACCTAAGCCAATTAATCGTATTCAAGCCAGATGAAAACTATTTTAGCATGTGATAAATAGTTTCATATTAGACTCAGAATAACTAATTTTGCAAAATGTTTTCGAAAATCCATCGTCTGATCTTTTTCCTGGCTGTCTCCTACCTGGCAATTTCCTGTAGCGAATACCACAAAGCCGTTAAAAGTACAGACGCCAAAGTCAAGTACGATTATGCCCAAAAATTGTATGAAGAAGGCGATTACAAGAGGGCAAATAAGTTATTTGAACAAATAGCCCCCAGCTATGTAGGAAGGCCGCAGGGTGAGCGGGTCATGTTCTTTTTGGCGGATTCTTATTTCAAAATTGAAGATTACAATTTTGCGGGTTATCAATTTGAGCGATTCCTCAAATCATATCCGAGAAGTGACAAAGCGTCGGAAGCCGCATTTCTGGGTGCGAAAAGCTATTATATGCTATCTCCCAAATATTCACTCGATCAGACAGACACGGATAAGGCCCTGATCAAGTTGCAAAACTTCATCAATGCCTACCCTGAATCGCCTTTCCTGGCCGAAGCCAACGCCATGGCCCAGGAACTCACTACCAAAAAACAGAAGAAAGAATTTGAAATTGGCAAGCAATTTACCAAGCTGGGCCGATCTTATATTCTGGATTACAATATTTCGGCCATCGCTGCCATGGATAATTTTATATCAGACCACCCGGGATCTGTTTTCAGGGAAGAGGCTTTCTATCTGAGACTGGAAGCATCTACCAATTTGGCCCTCAACAGTACGGATCAGAAAAAGAAGGAACGGCTAGACAACGCCCTGGCCGCATATGATCAGCTGATGAAGAGCTACCCGGAGACTGAATTTCAGGAAAAGGCAGCAGACCTGGCCCAAAGGCTCCGCAAGGAGATCGATACATTTAATCAAGTGGAAAATATTTCAAAATGAATATGAACGATTTAAAGAACACAAAAGCCCCGGTGTCTACGGTGACCATCAACCGCAACGAGTTTGATGAGAAAACCGAGAATATTTATGAAGCCATCTCAATAACAGCCAAAAGAGCTGTTCAGATCAACTCTGAGATCAAAAAAGAACTCCTGGAAAAGCTGGAAGAATTTGCCACTTACAGCGACAGTCTTGAAGAAGTTTTTGAGAACAAAGAACAGATCGAGGTTTCAAAATTTTACGAAAAACTCCCAAAACCTCATGCCCTGGCCATTCTCGAATGGCTGGAAGATAAAATCTACTACAGGAATACGGAGAAAGACGAACAGTAAGATGTTAGGCGGTAAGAAAATACTTTTGGGCATTACCGGAGGTATCGCCGCCTATAAGACTGCCTTTCTGGTTCGATTACTGATCAAGGCCGGCTCTGAAGTCAGGGTAATACTGACCCCGAGTGCGGCCGATTTTGTTTCTCCGCTCACTCTGGCCACCCTGTCTAAAAATCCGGTTCTCAGTAGTTTCGTTAGAGAAGAAGAGGGGCTTACAGACTGGAATAATCACGTTGAACTGGGACTGTGGGCAGACTTTATGATCATCGCGCCTGCCACGGCCAATACGCTTTCCAAGATGGCGCACGGCACCTGTGATAATCTGTTATTGGCCACCTATTTATCAGCAAAATGTCCCGTGTTTTTTGCTCCTGCCATGGACCTGGACATGTATGGCCACCCTTCCACCAAAAAGACTTTTAAGACGCTCCAATCTTACGGTAACGTAATGATACCAGCTGCGACCGGGGAATTGGCGAGCGGACTTCACGGCGAAGGACGCATGGCTGAACCGGAAGAGATCGTCTCATTTATTGAAGATTATCTGGCCGGCAATGCTCCGTTGCGCGAGAAAAAAGTACTCATTACCGCCGGCCCTACCTATGAGCCAATCGATCCGGTTCGGTTTATAGGTAACTATTCATCAGGACTTATGGGGTTTGAATTGGCCACAAGGGCTGCCGAACTGGGGGCTGAAGTTAAGTTGATCACCGGCCCCACGCATCTTACAATGGATCACCCGCGCGTTCAGCTCTTCCGCGTCACAGCAGCGACCGAAATGTACGAGCTGGCCCATCAGTATTTTGACGATGTAGATATAGCCATTGGCGCGGCGGCTGTATCGGACTATCGCCCCGGTATAAAAGCGGATCAAAAGATCAAAAAGGATTCAGAAACCCTGAACCTGGAATTAGTAAAGAATAAGGATATCCTTCAATCACTGGGTGCGAAAAAGAAAAAACAGTTTTTGGTAGGCTTTGCCCTGGAAACTGAAAATGAACTCGAAAATGCCAAGCAGAAATTGAGCAAAAAGAACCTGGACGCTATTGTACTCAACTCGCTGAATGACGAAGGCGCAGGCTTTTCAAAACCCACCAATAAAATATCCTTTATCGATAAGAATTTAGCTATAACTTCGTTTGAATTAAAAGGCAAGGCCGAAGTGGCCACCGACATCTGGAATGAAATCATCCGTCGTATTCATGCGTAACCTAATAATTTCTGCTTTTTTGTTGTTTAGCATTTCCATAGCGGGTGCTCAGGAGCTCAATTGTCAGATCACCGTGAATTCAGATCAGGTAAACCAAACCAATCAGCAGATATTCCGCACCCTCGAAGTAGCTCTCAACGATTTTGTCAACAAGAGTAAGTGGACCAACCGGGTATATAATGAGAATGAACGGGTAAATGCCAGGATGTTCATTACCGTATCGGAATATGTGGCGCCCAGTTTTAAAGCTACGATTCAGATCCAGTCATCAAGGCCTGTATTTAACACGAGTTATGAAAGTCCTGTTTTCAATTATAAGGACAACCAGTTTAACTTCAACTACATAGAATTTCAACCCTTAGTCTACAATCCCAATAGCTTTGATTCTAACCTGGTAGGTGTAATTGCTTATTACGTCTATCTGATACTGGGCCTAGATGCCGATACTTTTTCACTGGAAGGCGGAACAGAATTCTATCAGCAGGCACAACAGATAGTTACCCAGGCGCAAGGCACGGGTTATGCCGGCTGGAGCCAGTCGAGTACAGACAGGCGGACGCGCTTTGTAATGATGGACAATTTGCTTTCCAATACTTTTAGGGAATACCGGATAGCCATGTATAACTATCACCGCAAGGGTCTGGATATCCTGGGAGACAATAACAGCACAGGTAAACAGGTGATCGCCGGGAGTTTGCGACTTTTTGAAACCCTTATTCAACGAAGGCCCAATGCCCTGCTCATACAGGCATTTTTTGATGCCAAGTCTGAAGAAATAGCCAATATTTTCTCGGATGGCCCCAAAATAGACATCGTAGCATTAAAGGAGACCCTGAACAAAGTTGCACCTTTCTATTCCAGTACCTGGAACGAAATAAATTATTGAGCGCCTATATTCTTTGAGGCTCAAATCTCTATCTTTACAGCACTAACTTTAATTACGTCGGGTGCTCGTCCAGCTCACTATAAAAAACTACGCCCTTATCGATGATATATCAGTGTCTTTTACTGATGGTTTTACGACGATTACCGGTGAAACCGGGGCGGGCAAATCTATTTTGTTAGGAGGCTTGTCTCTGGTATTGGGCAAACGCGCTGATCTGTCTTCATTGCGCGATCAGGGCAGGAAATGCACTATTGAAGCAGAATTTGATATTGAAAATTACAGGCTCGAAACTTTTTTCAGGGAATTTGATCTTGAATATGATCTACATACCATCATCCGAAGGGAAATCCATCCAAGCGGCAAATCCAGGGCCTTCATAAACGATTCGCCGGTAACCTTAGACGTTCTTGGAAGACTCGGAAAAAAATTGGTCGATGTGCATTCGCAGCACCAAACTCTGCAGCTAACCGAAGAGGAATTTCAATTGAAGGTAATCGATTCTGTTGCCTCAAACGACAAGTTCCTGGTAGATTACAGTGAAAAACTTAAAAAATACAAAGGCCTGAACAAGGCACTGGCCAAGTTGCTGGAAACCCAACAGAATTCAATTAAAGACCAGGACTACCACAGTTTTCTTTATGAGGAATTGGTATCTGCCAATTTAAAACCAGGCCTTCAGCAAGAGCTGGAGGAAGAATACGAACAGTTGAGCCATGTGGAAACCATCCTGGAGCAACTAGCCTCGGCAGACCAGTTGCTCAACGATGAGCAGTCTGGCATGCTCACGGCGATGTCCCAGTTGAAACAAATAGCTTCCAGGTTGTCTGGTTTTGGCAATCATTATCAACAGATCCATGAGCGACTGGATTCTTGTTTTATCGAAATGGACGACATTGGAAGTGAACTGCAAACGCTTAGGGATGGGGTGGAGATCAATCCTCAAAGGATGGAAGAAGTAGGGGACAAGCTTCAAAAGTTGTTTGACCTGCAAAAAAAGCACGGCGTAGGCAGTGAGGATGAACTTATCAGGATCCGCGAGGAACTCGCTGAAAAGATCAGCATCACCGAAAACCTGGATCAGGAGATCGAAGAAACGGAGGAACAGCTCAAAGTTAGCGAGGCAGAACTCAGTTCCAGTGCCCATGTTCTCTCTGAGCGTAGGGCGGATGTAATCCCTAGACTAAAACAAAGGCTGGAGAACCTGCTTTCAAAACTGGGCATGCCCAATGCCTCCTTTCAGATCAGCCTTGTGCCTTCGCAGGAATTCGCATCAAGTGGAAAAGATCAATTGCTCTTTCTCTTCTCTGCGAACAAGGGATCTGAATACGGCAGTTTGAAAAAAGTGGCTTCGGGAGGAGAATTATCAAGGATCATGCTGGTTATTAAATCTGTACTGGCAGAACATGAAAAATTGCCTACGTTGATCTTTGACGAAATAGACAGCGGGGTCTCTGGTGAAAT
>JBPEXP010000033.1:0-2202 GCA_052031475.1 Flavobacteriaceae bacterium
AAATATCCAGTGCCCCTCCGTCTACCATGCAATAAGAATCAGGTACGCCTTTCAAGGTTTTTTTGGACCCGTCTTCAGTGTTGACCATTAAGATTGAACCCTGAATCCGATTGCTTACAAGCATGGTTCCGTTGGGCAAAAATTCCATGCCAAAAGGTACTTCTATGCTATCTGTTACGGTTTCAACAGCAAATTCTACCGGGCCTATTGGATTGTGCTTGCTTTCATTTTTACATGCGGTTACGAGAAGAACCGCAATGATCAGGCTGGAAATCTTGCGATTAACATAGTTCATTTCAGGCTGTTTGATTTTTGTTTGATGAGATTTATTCAGTAATCCACAAATTTGTCGTCTATACTGAGAAAACAATTTAGAAAATCAACACCAGCCCCATGAATGATTATAGAAAAGATTAACAAAAAATCCACGTGATTGCAGAAAAGTCAGGAATCTATTTTTTAATTTTTAGGCCCGTCTTTAATGGATGATTTAAATATTTAGGGTACTCAATTGTCTGAAGAGCAAAAGATAGGTTTTGGAGGAAACTGCCACTGGTGTACTGAGGCAGTTTTTCAGTCTTTGCGCGGCGTGGTCCGGGTAGATCAGGGTTGGATTGCTGCCGAAGAAGCACCCGATCTGCATGAAGCCGTCATCGTACATTATAATCAAGAAGAAATTCCTCTGGAAATCCTTGTTGAAGTGCATCTACGCACCCACAATAGCACTTCCGATCATTTTTTGCGACGCAGGTACCGTTCTGCGGTCTATTCCTTTTCGGAAAAACAGAAGAAACAAGTGGAGCAAATTTTGAGTGAAAAGCAAGTTGATTTTGAGAAGACCCTGGTAACACAAGCTTATAGATTCAAATCCTTCCTTACCTCAGAGGAGGGATTTAAGAACTACTATTTAAAAAATCCGGAGAAGCCATTTTGCAAGTCTTATATCGATCCTAAACTCAAAATAGTTACAGATAAATTTGCTCCCTACCTTCATTAATCCCTGCAGTTCAAACCAGCTTTAGCAAGGCGAAGTACAGAAAAAGCATTCGATAAACTATTGTTAAGCAGGCAAACTAATATTCCCTTAATTCTTAAATTAGGCTAAGTGAGCAATCCTATGCGAGACTTATGGTAGTAATGGCAATTTTTAGCGCTTTAGCCCTCGGTCATTGTTTTTTTCTAGCCAGTTATTTCTGGGCATCTCCGAAAACGAAACCAAATAGCTTCTTCCTGGCTCTACTTCTTACCACGCTGGCCATCAGAATTCTTAAATCCGTTCTGGTTATCCTCATTCCCAACAGCCCGGAACTTATACCAGCATTCGGATTGGTCGGACTTGCTGCAATCGGTCCTTCTCTCTGGCTTTACACCCGAACTTTTAAGAATCGCGATTATCGGGCTTCCTCACAATCTATGGTCCACTTTGCCTGGGCCATGGTGCTGGTGCTTATAATACCGCTGTTGAATGATCCACTGATGTATCTGGCTTATGCGGTAACTGTAGGACACATGCTGGTCTATCTGATGATCTCTTCAATACAGCTGCGCAATCGTTTTACTCAATTGAACAAATTGGAGCGAAAATGGGTTGCATTGCTTTTAGGTTCAGTTTCCCTGATCTGGCTAACATTTTTCTTTCAATTGATATTAGAATCTTTTTCCTCCTATTTGGCAGTAACCGTTGTAGCTTCGGGGGTCCTTTATGGACTAAGTCTGTGGGCAGGCCGAAGAAATAAGTTATTCCTAGAGCCCAGACAGAGCAGTTCCGGAAAACGGAATGACCAACTGAATCAGATAGGTCAGGAAGTGGAATTTCTGTTCAATGAAGAGAAGATATACACCAATGCTGATTTGACTATCAAAGGGATTAGCTCCAGACTAAACAGACAGGAATATTTGGTATCAAAGGCCATAAATTTTTATTTCAGGAAGAGCTTTCCGGAGTTGTTGAATGAATACAGGGTTAAACATGCCACCAGGCTGATCCATTCTGCGGTTTTTGACGAAATGTCCATCGAAGGAATTGCCCAAGAGTGTGGTTATAATTCTATATCAGCCTTTTACCGCGCATTTAAAAGTATCAAGGGAATTACACCTGCCAAGCTTAAACAGATCAATTGAAAGTTGTTGTTGATTCAATATGTTTTCAGCTCCCTAATTGGAAGAAGATTCTAGCATAGCCACCAGATAATCTGCGCCTAT
>JBPEXP010000330.1:0-14233 GCA_052031475.1 Flavobacteriaceae bacterium
ATTCTTTTCATAGCCTCCGGAAGCCGTCCTGCGTGCGTACTGAACAGGGATCCTCCTGGTTGCCATAACCAGCAGAACGCTGACGAGGATGACCAGGAACCACAGGATCAGTTCGATCAGCATGAACATCAGGCCGCCTGTGTTATTGGTTGTTCTGGAGATGAATTCCTGAACAAATGACTGTGGCATGGTGGCGATGATCCCGATCATGATCAGCAGGGATATTCCGTTGCCAATCCCCTTATCTGTAATTTTTTCACCAAGCCACATAGCAAATACACAACCTGTGACCAAAATAATTACGGAAGGGATGATAAAATTGAGCCCCTTGCCAAGCAGAAAAGCCGAATCAGGTACGCCCAGCGCACCCAGGCTATAGAGATAGGCCGGTGCCTGCACGATACATATACCGATGGTCAGCCAGCGTGTAATCTGATTTTTGGTCTTCCTGCCGCTTTCTCCTTCCTTGTCCAGTTTCTGCAGATAAGGTACCGCGATACCCATCAGCTGAACTACAATGGAAGCAGAGATATAGGGCATGATTCCCAGGGCAAATACAGAAGCGTTGGCAAATGCACCACCCGTAAAGGCATTGAGTATTCCCAGAATGCCCTGTTCGGTATTGGATGACAATTCTGCCAATTGTGAGGTATCGATACCCGGAAGTACTACCTGTGCCCCAAAACGGTATACAAGCAAAAGACCCAGGGTTACCAGGATTCTGGCCCTGAGCTCTTCAATCTTCCAGATATTTGATATGATCTCAAAAAACTTCTTCATAAGCTATGCTCCTTATAGACTGACTGCTTCCCCGCCAGCCGCTTCGATAGCCGCTTTAGCACTGGCCGAAAATTTGTGGACAGACACTTTTAAGGGCGACTTTAATTCTCCGTTTCCTAATATTTTAACCAGATCATTCTTATGAGCCAGCCTGTTGGATACCAGGTCCTCAAGAGTTACGGTCTTCTTTACCAGTCCTTTGTCTACCAGTGTCTGAAGATCCTTGAGGTTAACTCCGCGGTATTCCTTTCTGTTGATATTGGTAAAACCAAATTTGGGCACTCTTCGCTGCAAAGGCATCTGACCTCCCTCGAATCCTATTTTCTTGGAATAACCAGATCTGGACTTGGCTCCCTTGTGTCCTCGGGTAGCCGTGCCTCCTTTACCTGAGCCCTGCCCTCTTCCTAATGTCTTACCAGCTTTTTGAGCCGACCCGGCTGCTGGTTTCAGATTGCTTAGATCCATCTTCTATATCTTATTTTGCTTTCTCTACAGAAACCAAATGTTTTACCCTTTCGATCATGCCCATGATATTGGGGCTGTCTTCGTGTTCTACCACCTGGCCAATCCTTCGCAGACCAAGAGCCTCAAGCGTCCTTTTCTGGTTTTGAAGTCTTTTGATACTGCTTTTGACCTGTGTGACTTTAATTTTTGCCATGCGTACCGACCTTTATCCGTTAAATACCTTTTCCATGCTTATATTCCTCTGCTGTGCCACGGTTCTGGCATCCCTGAGCTGCAGCAAGGCATCAAATGTAGCTTTGACCACATTGTGAGGATTGGAAGATCCCTGGGATTTTGACAAAACGTCGTGTACTCCCACTGATTCCAATACGGCCCTTACAGCACCACCGGCAATTACTCCTGTACCATGGGATGCAGGCTGTATATAAACCCTTGCCCCACCGTACTTTCCTTTTTGCTCATGCGGCAAAGTTCCTTTGCTGAGTGGAATACGCACCAGATTCTTTTTAGCATCTTCAATAGCTTTGGCGATGGCTGTGGCTACTTCTTTGGATTTACCCAGTCCGTGACCAACCACACCGTTTTCATCGCCAACAACCACTATGGCCGAGAATCCGAATGCCCTACCACCCTTGGTAACCTTGGTAACTCTTTGAACACCAACTAAGCGATCCTTCAATTCCAGACCACCGGGCTTTACGAGTTCGACGTTTTTATATTTTCCGTACATAAGCGCTGACTTAAAATTTTAATCCTCCTTCTCTGGCACCTTCGGCCAATGATTTAACTCTGCCGTGATACAAATTACCTCCACGGTCAAATGCCACAGTCTCTATACCCGCTTTCAGGGCCTTTTCGGCGATGGCCTTTCCTACCTGGTTAGCAATTTCGATCTTGGTGCCCTTGGCTTTACTCAGCGCTTTGTCTCTTGACGAGGCCGCTGCCAGAGTAACGCCATTTTGGTCGTCGATCAACTGGGCGTATATTTCCTTATTGCTCCTGTATACAGAGAGTCTTGGCCTGCTCTTGGTGCCCACAGAGGTCTTTCTGATCCTCCTGTGAATGCGCTCTCTTCTTTGAGTCTTACTTAATCCCATTATTCAAGATTTATGCGGATTTACCTGCTTTTCTTCTCAATTGCTCACCAACAAATTTCACACCTTTGCCTTTGTAAGGTTCAGGCTTGCGGAACGAGCGTATCTTTGCCGCCACCTGGCCCACCAATTGCTTGTCATGTGAGGTGAGTTTGATGGTTGGATTCTTTCCCTTTTCTGAAGTGGTTTCAATCTTTACTTCGGCAGGAAGTTCCAATACGATATTATGCGAGAATCCAAGGGCTATATCCAGTTTTTGTCCCTGGTTACTTGCCCTGTAGCCAACGCCTACCAATTCCAATTCTTTGGTCCAGCCTTTGGAAACACCTTGTACCATATTGTGGATCAATGATCTGTAAAGACCGTGTTTCGCCTTGTGCTCCTTGGATTCAGAAGGTCTTGTAAGAACTACTTCGTTGTCTTCTATCTTGATCTCGATCCCGGAATATTCCTGGCTGATCTCGCCGAGCTTTCCCTTCACGGTAATCACCTGGTCCTTCACCTCAACGGTAGTACCCTCAGGAATTGTTACTGGACTGTTACCTATTCTAGACATTTCTATCGTTCTTTATTACTCATTAATAAACATAGCAGAGGACTTCACCTCCCACTTTATCGCGCTTCGCCTGCTTGCTGGTCATCACACCGTGTGAGGTGGATACAATGGCTATTCCAAGTCCGTTAAGCACCCTGGGCATATCGTCTGATGAAGCGTACTTCCTCAATCCCGGCTTACTGATCCTCTGGATCTTTTTAATGACCGGTTCCTTGGTACTTCTATCGTATTTCAGGGCGATCTTTATCGTTCCCTGAACTTTGTCTTCGTCGAATTTATAACTGAGGATATAGCCCTGATCAAATAAAATCTTGGTTATTTCCTTCTTCAAGTTGGAGGCAGGAATCTCTACAACCCGATGCCCAGCCCTGCTGGCATTTCTAATTCTGGTTAAATAATCTGAAATTGGATCTGTTAACATGTCACTTCCTGTTTTTTATTTTACCAACTTGCTTTTTTCACACCCGGGATCAGTCCCTGATTGGCCATTTCCCTAAAAGTGACCCTTGAGATACCAAATGTCCTCATGTAGCCTTTAGGTCTGCCGGTTAATTTGCAACGGTTGTGCAGGCGAACCGGAGAGGCGTTTCGGGGAAGTTTTTGTAAGGCTTCGTAATCGCCAGCTTCCTTCAGCGCTTTTCTCTTCTCCGCGTATTTTGCAACCATTTTCGCCCTTTTGACTTCACGGGCTTTCATTGATTCTTTAGCCATACTAATTCTTTTTAAATGGTAATCCCAATTCGGCCAGTAATGATTTGGCTTCCTTATCTGTTTCGGCAGAGGTCACAAAAGTGATATCCATACCGTTTATTCTGTTAATCTTATCGATGTTGATCTCGGGGAAAATGATCTGCTCGGTTACTCCGAGGTTGTAATTGCCCCTCCCGTCAAAACCGGTGGCCCTTATTCCCTGGAAATCCCTTACCCTGGGAAGTGCTGTGGTAACCAGCCTGTCCAGGAATTCGTACATGCGCTCACCTCTCAGGGTCACTTTGGCACCAATAGGCATGCCTTTCCTGAGCTTGAACGCAGCCACGTCTTTCTTGGAAATAGTGGCAACAGCTTTTTGCCCGGTGATCAGTGTCAGTTCATCAACTGCGTGATCAATGAGTTTTTTATCGGCTACGGCAGCACCTACTCCCCGGCTGACAACTATCTTTTTCAGCTTGGGAACCTGCATAACATTGTCATACCCGAACTCATCCTTAAGCGCCTTGATAATGCGCTCGTTATATTCTTTTTTTAATCGTGGTATATAGCCCATAATTAAATTACTTCGTTAGATTTCCTTGACACACGAACTTTCTCACCATCCTTAGTCTCGTAGCCGACCCTGGTGGTCTCTCCCGATTTCGGATCGATCAGGGCCAGGTTAGAGATATGAATAGGAGCTTCTTTCTTAACAATGCCTCCCTGAGGATTTCTGGCACTTGGCTTTTCATGTCTTGAAACCATATTGATCCCTTCTATGATTGCCTTGTTCTTATCTTTTAATACTCGGACGATCTTGCCTTCATTTCCCTTATGGTCTCCGGCAATGATCCTTACGTTGTCTCCTGCTTTGATCTTTAATTTCATCATTGGGTCGTATTAAAGCACTTCTGGCGCCAGTGATACTATTTTCATAAACTGTTTCTCACGCAGCTCTCGCGCTACTGGTCCGAACACCCTGGTTCCCCTCATTTCGCCGGTTGGGTTCAGAAGAACACAGGCATTATCGTCAAAACGGATATAGGATCCGTCTGGCCTTCTGACCTCCTTTTTTGTGCGCACCACCACGGCAGTAGAGACCGTCCCTTTCTTGACACCCCCATTGGGAGTTGCTTCTTTTACGGTAACCACGATCTTATCGCCCACAGAAGCATATCTTCTTTTGGTTCCTCCCAGCACTCGAATGGTCAATACCTCTTTCGCGCCGGTGTTGTCTGCTACCTTTAATCTTGATTCTTGCTGTACCATCTTATTTGGCTCTTTCTAGGACTTCGACCAATCTCCAACACTTGGTTTTGCTCAAGGGACGTGTTTCCATGATCCGGACAGTATCGCCTATATTGCAATCATTGGTCTCATCGTGTGCTACATATTTTTTTGTCCGCAGTACGAACTTACCATACATAGGGTGCTTTACCCGCTTTACTTCGGAAACCACGATGGATTTCTCCATTTTGTTGCTGGTAACAACGCCTATCCTTTCTTTTCTTAAATTTCTTTTTTCCATAAAGCAGAACCCTTATTGGTTTTCTCTTTTTGTTAATTCTGTTGACAACCTGGCCAATGTCCTTCTGGCATGCCGGATCTGGAGCGGATTTTCCAAAGGGGTCACCGCGTGGGCCATCTTAAGATCAGCGTGCTGCTTTTTGAATTCGGACACCTTTTCTTTCAGCTCCTCTACTGATAATTCTTTGATTTCTGATTGTTTCATCTTCTTGCTATTCAATCGTTCAACTATCAGGCAGCGTAATCTCTTGCCACGATAAACTTGGTCTTCACCGGCAACTTCTGTGCGGCCAGTCTGAGTGCTTCCTGAGCAATATCCATAGGTACTCCGGCTACTTCAAACATGATCCTGCCGGGTTTTACCACAGCTACAAAATATTCAGGTGCACCTTTACCCTTACCCATACGTACCTCAAGAGGTTTTTTAGTGATGGGTTTGTCCGGGAAGATTTTGATCCACAGCTGCCCCTGCCTTTTCATATATCGGGTGGCAGCCACACGAGCAGCTTCGATCTGCCGGGAAGTGATAAAATTTGATTCCAGAGACTTAATACCGAACATCCCGTTAGACAACTGGTGTCCGCGTCCGGAATTTCCCTTCATCCGACCCTTCTGGGCTTTGCGAAATTTGGTTCTTTTTGGCTGTAACATCTTCCTTTAACTTCTATATTATTTTACTTCCTTCGACGTTTCTTTCCTCCGTCTTGCTGGCCTTTACCCTGACCTTTTGACATTCCGATCAGCGGGGAGAGCTCTCTTTTTCCGTAGACCTCACCCTTCATGATCCATACCTTGATCCCCAGACGGCCATAGGTAGTGTGCGCTTCGTGCATGGCATAGTCTATATCTGCCCTGAAAGTAGAAAGCGGTATCCTTCCGTCTTTGTAAGACTCGGAGCGCGCCATTTCTGCCCCGTTCAAACGTCCTGAGATCTGGATCTTGATGCCTTCTGCATTCATCCTCATCGCCGCGGCGATGGCCATCTTAATGGCTCTCCTGTATGAAATCCTGTTCTCTATCTGACGGGCCACACTGGCTGCAACCAGGTTGGCATCCAATTCTGGTCTCTTGATTTCAAATATGTTGATCTGAACTTCCTTGTCCGTGATCTTTTTCAGCTCCTCTTTCAGCTTGTCTACCTCCTGCCCGCCTTTTCCGATAATAATACCGGGTCTGGCCGTAGTGATAGTCACTGTGATGAGCTTAAGAGTTCGTTCAATAATAACCCTCGAGACGCTGGCCTTGGCAAGACGAGCGTGAATATATTTGCGGATCTTATCGTCCTCGGCCAGTTTGTCGCCGTAGTCATCACCGCCATACCAGTTAGATTCCCATCCCCTGATAATTCCAAGACGATTTCCAATTGGGTTTGTCTTTTGTCCCATATTATTTCTCTGTGTTATTATTTGATCCCAAAACCAGTGTTACGTGGTTGGAACGTTTTCTTATTCTGTGTGCCCTACCCTGGGGGGCCGGTCTTAATCTCTTTAGCATTCGGCCGCTGTCTACCGTGATCTCTTTGATAAACAGATCGGCATCCTCTATGCTCGCATCTTCATTCTTTGCCTGCCAGTTGGCTATGGCAGAAAGCAATAATTTCTCCAGTCTTCGCGAAGCTTCCTTAGGACTGAACCTCAGGATGGCCAGGGCATTTTCGACGCCTGCGCCCCTGACCTGATCGGCCACCAGCCTCATTTTGCGAGGGGAGGTGGGACAGTTGTTGAGCTTTGCGAAGGCGAGGTTGCGTTTTTCCTCCTTCAGCCTTTCAGCCATTTGTTTTTTTCGAACTCCCATAGCTGTTTTACTTTTTACCTTTATTTTTTGCTCCCGCATGACCCCGGAAAGATCTGGTAGGAGAGAATTCGCCAAGCTTGTGACCCACCATGTTCTCGGTAATATAGACCGGAACAAATTGTCTTCCGTTATGAACCGCGATGGTCTGACCTACAAAATCAGGGGTTATCATAGATGCCCTGGACCAGGTCTTGATCACAGTCTTTTTTCCCGAAGCTACATTCTGCTGGATCTTCTTATCCAGACTGTAGTGTACATATGGGCCTTTTTTTAATGAACGTGCCATAAGCTAATCTTCAAATACGTTTTATTTCTTCCTTCGTTCAACGATATACTTGTTGGTGTCCTTGGTCCTGGACCGGGTACGGAATCCTTTGGCAGGCACTCCGTTCCTGGATCTCGGATGTCCTCCGGAAGCCCTTCCTTCACCACCACCCATCGGGTGATCCACAGGGTTCATCGCTACCGGTCTTGTTCTCGGCCTTCTGCCCAGCCACCTGCTCCTACCGGCCTTACCGGATACAATCAGCTGATGGTCTGAATTAGAAACGGCGCCAATGGTTGCCAGGCAATTGACCAGGATCATCCTGGTTTCGCCGGAAGGAAGTTTGATGGTGGCAAATTTTCCCTCACGGGCCATAAGCTGTGCAAATGTACCGGCGCTTCTGGCAATTACTGCTCCCTGACCGGGCCTCAACTCGATGCAGGAAATGATCGTACCAAGCGGAATGGCGCTCAAGGGCATTGCATTTCCTATCTCCGGAGCTGCATTCTCGCCCGAAACGATCTTTTGACCTACCTGTAATCCGTTAGGTGCAATGATATATCGCTTCTCACCATCGCTGTATTCAACAAGGGCGATAAAAGCAGAGCGGTTAGGATCGTACTGAATAGACTTCACCTCGGCCTTAACATCCTGCTTGTCCCTTTTGAAATCGATGATCCGATATCTTCTCTTATGACCACCACCCCTGTATCGCATGGTCATCTTACCCTGGCTGTTTCGGCCTCCTCTTTTCTTAAGGGGCGCCAACAGGCTTTTCTCAGGTTTGTCTGTGGTGATGGCATCAAATCCATTGACCACTTTAAAACGCTGTCCCGGGGTTGTGGGTTTTAACTTTCTAACTGACATTTTAAGTCTTTATAGATTACTGTAAAAATCAATTACATCGCCTTCTTCAACATCTACAATGGCTTTCTTGTAAGCATTGGTCTTCCCCTGTTGAATACCGGTTTTAGTATATCGGGTCCTTCTTGTTGGACCGTAATTCATGGTGCGCACCTTCTTGACGGATACCCCGTAAGTAGCCTCCACTGCTTCCTTGATCTGCAGCTTATTGGCCCCGGGATCAACCACGAATCCATAGCGGTTGTACAACTCGCTGTCCGAGGTCATTTTTTCCGTGATTATGGGTTTTATCAACACACTCATTTTCTTCCTATTTATTTAAGTTGGATTCTATACCTTCTAGCGAGCCCTCAAGCAAGACTATATTGTTGGCTTTAAGAATCTTGTAAGTGTTTAATTCTGAGTTAGTTACAACTTCAGAATCCTTCAAATTACGCGACGACAAATATACGTTATTATTTGTATCGCCCAAGACAAACAAAGACTTTTTGTCTTCGAGTCCCAGGGACTTTAAAACCTGGACAAAATCCTGGGTCTTTGGACTGTCAAAATTGAAGTCCTCAACTACCATAATAGCGTTCTGCTGAGTCTTCAGGCTCAATGCAGATTTTCTTGCCAGTCGCTTCAAATTCTTATTGAGCTTCTGCTTGTAATCTCTGCTAGTTGGACCAAAAACACGTCCACCGCCCTTAAACAGGGGGTTTTTAATACTTCCGGCCCTGGCCGTTCCAGTACCCTTCTGCTTTTTGATCTTCCTGGTACTTCCAACGATGAAGCTTCGCTCCTTGGTCTGATGAGTACCTTGTCTCTGGTGAGCCATATATTGTTTTACATCCAGGTAGATTGCCTGGTTGTTTGGCTCTATCTTGTAAACGGCGTCTGAAAGCTCTACCTTCCTACCCGTTTCTTTTCCCTTGATATCTAATACTGCTACTTTCATTACTTCTCAATTGTTAAGTAAGCATTCTTATGACCGGGAACGCATCCCTTGAGCACAAGGAGGTTCTTTTCAGGAACCACTTTTAAGACCCTCAAGTTCTGAACAGTAACCTGCGTGCCTCCCATACGGCCGGCCATTCTCATCCCCTTGAAAACTCTGGAGGGCGATGAGGAAGCGCCGATAGAACCAGGGGCTCTTAATCGGTTGTGCTGCCCGTGTGTGGCCTGACCAACTCCTCCGAAACCGTGTCTTCTAACCACACCCTGAAAGCCCTTGCCTTTAGAAGTGGCAGAAACATCTACAAATTCTCCTTCTACAAAGAGATCCACGCCAAGCGTATCTCCCAGTTTAAATTCTCCTTCAAAATCACGGAATTCGACGACCTTGGTCTTGGTAGAAGTACCTGCCTTTTTAAAATGGCCCTTTTCGGCCTTGTTAGCACGTTTTTCTGCCTTGTCATCGAAACCGAGCTGAAGGGCATTGTACCCGTCAACCTCTTCGGTTCTGACTTGGGTAACGACGCATGGTCCTGCTTCGATGACGGTACAGGGTATATTCTTCCCGTTCTCGTCAAAGATGCTGGTCATGCCTACTTTTTTTCCGATTAACCCAGACATACTTAATTGATTATTAATTATTTATTATTCATTATTGATTGGACCCTGCCTATCGGCAGGATTAGAAATTTGAAATTCGCTGTTCTAACACTGCAATCTCCAATCTCTAATATCTAATCTCTAATTTCCAATCTTCAATTTTTTCATTCTTTCAAAAAAAACAGGGCCAAAAATAATTCGACCCCGAATGTATTTTTGTTACCGTTTTTCCTTCGCTTAATGCTCCGGACATGTCTCCTGCTCAACCTGGAGCAGGTTTGGCCTACTTAGACCTTGATCTCAACCTCCACACCGCTGGGAAGTTCAAGCTTCATCAGGGCGTCGATGGTTTTAGATGAGGAACTGTAAATATCCAGCAGCCTTTTATACGAGCTCAGCTGGAATTGTTCCCTTGATTTTTTGTTTACGTGCGGCGAACGCAGCACGGTAAATATCTTCTTATGAGTGGGCAACGGGATGGGACCTGTTACCACGGCTCCGGTGGTCTTCACCGTCTTTACGATCTTCTCGGCAGATTTGTCTACCAGATTGTGATCGTATGATTTTAACTTTATTCTGATTTTCTGACTCATCTTAGCATCAATTAAACGGTGACACCTTTAGCGGTTTTTACTACTTCTTCTGCCAGGCTGGAAGGTGTTTCTGCATAGTGCGAGAATTCCATGGTTGAGGTTGCCCTTCCCGAGGACAGGGTCCTCAGAGCAGTGACGTAACCGAACATCTCTGAAAGCGGAACTTCGGCCTTGATCACCTTGGAACCCGCACGGTCCGACATATTATTTACCTGGCCTCTTCGCCTGTTCAAGTCTCCTACGATATCCCCCATATTTTCTTCTGGAGTTAGTACCTCCAGCTTCATGATCGGTTCCATCAGTACAGGTCTGCAGGCACTTGCCGCTTCCCTGTATCCCAGTTTGGCTGCCAATTCAAAGGAAAGTGAATCGGAATCCACAGGGTGGAACGAACCGTCTTTCAGGGTCACTTTCATACTGTCCATTTCAAAGCCGGCCAAAGGCCCGTTCTTCATGGCTTCCCTGAATCCCTTTTCTACAGACGGGATATATTCTTTAGGGATATTACCTCCCTTGATCTCATTGACAAATTCAAGACCGGATTTACCTTCTTCTGCAGGTTCCATGGTAAATACGATATCGGCAAATTTACCGCGTCCACCGGTCTGTTTCTTGTAAACTTCGCGGTGATTAGCAGGTCTTGTAATCGCCTCCTTGTACTCAACCTGGGGTTGTCCCTGGTTTACATCCACTTTAAACTCGCGCTTCAAGCGGTCTACGATGATATCAAGGTGCAACTCACCCATACCGGATATAATTGTCTGGCCAGAAGCTTCATCTGTCTTCACCTGGAAGGTCGGGTCTTCCTCGGCAAGTTTGCCAAGTGCCATTCCCAGTTTATCTACATCTGCTTTGGTCTTGGGCTCAACAGCGATACCGATAACCGGCTCCGGAAATTTCATGCTTTCCAGTATGATCGGGTGTTTCTCATCGCTGAGCGTATCACCTGTCTTAATATCTTTAAAGCCTACCGCAGCTCCGATATCTCCCGCAGAGATGGTAGGGACCGCGTTTTGCTTGTTGGAGTGCATCTGGTAGATCCTCGAGATCCGCTCTTTGTTCCCTGTACGGTTATTCAACACGTATGAACCGGCATCCAGTTTCCCGCTATATGCTCTGAAGAATGCCAGACGACCTACAAAAGGGTCTGTGGCAATCTTAAAGGCAAGGGCTGAAAATGGCTCTTTCGGATCCGGTTTACGGGCAATCTCATTGCCATTCCTCGGATCAGTACCCACAATGGCTTCCTTATCAAGCGGAGAAGGCAGGTATCTGCACACGGCGTCCAGAAGGAACTGCACTCCTTTATTCTTGAATGAAGAACCACAAACCATGGGGATGATGCTCATGTCCATAACGGCAGCCCTAAGGGCAGCGTGGACCTCATCTTCCGTGATGGAATCTTCGTCTTCAAAGAATTTTTCCATGAGGTGTTCATCGTACTCGGCAACTGCCTCGATGAGCTCGGCCCTGTACTGCTTTACCTCGTCCTGCATTTCGGCAGGTATATCAACCACTTCAAAAGTGGATCCTAAATCTTGTTCGTTCCAGATGATGGCCCTGTTCTTCACCAGGTCTACAATGCCCTTGAAATCTGCTTCGTCTCCGATGGGAAGTACAATAGGCACAGCATTGGATTTCAACATTTCCCTAACCTGAGTACATACATTCAGGAAGTTGGAACCCTGACGGTCCATTTTATTGACAAAGCCCATACGGGGCACCTTATAATTGTCTGCCAACCGCCAGTTAGTCTCAGACTGCGGCTCAACACCATCAACGGCACTGAATAGAAAAACCAGTCCGTCCAAAACTCTCAGCGACCTGTTAACTTCCACCGTGAAGTCTACGTGGCCGGGAGTGTCTATGATATTAAGGTGATAGGGTTTAGATTCGTCGGTGAGTTGGCCATTCTTGGTAGGAAAGTTCCAGGTACAGGTAGTGGCCGCGGAGGTGATGGTAATTCCGCGCTCCTGCTCCTGCTCCATCCAGTCCATGGTAGCAGCACCATCGTGTACTTCACCAATCTTGTGACTTACACCGGTATAGTATAGGATGCGTTCCGTAGTAGTGGTCTTACCGGCATCAATGTGAGCGGCAATTCCAATATTTCTGGTATAATTTAAGTCTCTAGCCATCGCTTAATTAGAATCTGAAATGGGAAAATGCTTTGTTAGCTTCTGCCATCTTGTGGGTATCCACACGTTTCTTTACCGCAGCGCCCTCTTCTTTGGAAGCGGCCAAAATCTCGGCGGCCAGTTTCTGGGCCATAGATTTTTCATTGCGCTTACGTGAAAAACTGATCAACCATTTCATGGCAGTGCTGATCTTTCGATCCGGGCGGATCTGCATGGGGATTTGAAAAGTGGCTCCTCCCACCCTTCTGCTTCGTACCTCTACGTGAGGCATGACATTTGAAAGCGCATCTTTCCACAGTTCCAGACCGCTTTTCTCTTCATCCGTTTTCTTTTGCTCCACGATATCGATGGCATCGTAGAAAATTTTGAAAGCCACGGATTTCTTGCCGTCCCACATCATCATATTGACGAACCTGGTCACCAACTGGTCATTGAATCTCGGATCGGGTAAGATGGGTCGCTTCTTTGCCTGTCTTTTTCTCATTACTGCTTATTAAAAGTTCTGATTACTTTTTAGGGCGTTTGGCACCATACTTAGATCTCCTCTGTGTTCTTCCCGCAACACCGGCTGTATCCAGCGCACCTCGAACAATGTGATATCTAACGCCTGGTAAATCCTTCACCCTTCCGCCTCTAACCAATACTATCGAGTGCTCTTGTAAATTGTGTCCTTCACCGGGGATGTATGCGTTTACTTCCTTTCCATTGGTCAACCTAACCCTGGCCACTTTACGCATGGCTGAATTTGGTTTCTTGGGAGTGGTTGTGTAAACACGGGTGCACACACCTCTTCGCTGAGGGCACGAATCCAAAGCAGCCGATTTACTCTTCTTGGTAATTGTGGCCCTTCCTTTTCGTACTAATTGTGAAATTGTTGGCATTATAAATTACTGTGTAATTAAAATTGACCCTCTTTTAAGGGCTGGCAAATGTACTAATTATTCATTATAATTCAAATGCCTCCTTCTTAATTTTATGTGATTTTTTAAATGCCCTGTTTATAGGTGGTCTCAACCCACATCTGCACTTGATTTTTATACCTTAATATATATATACAATTTCATCTCCGGATCGAGCATCCAGAAGTTATAAATCTCAACTGGTTTTGAAGTTAAAATAGAAGCCGTTCAAACATTTGTGGTTTCCACTGAGAATAATGCAAACGGGATGGCTGGCATTTGTACAATTTTCAATGTTTTAAAGACTTTCGGGAAGTATTGAAATATTTTTAACAGAATTGCTTAAAAATTACATTAATAAAAATTTAAGGCGATGTTACAAACCCAATGCAATACCTAAAATTTTATTAAAATTAGTTTGGATTATTAACATGAAATTAGGATTTTAGCGCCTAGCTAATTCAAATAATTATAAAATGAGAACAAATTTAAATGGAATCTTAACGCTATTATTGGCGTTTGTTGTGCATTTAGCGTTTGCGCAGGAGAAGACGATTTCCGGTACAGTAACCGATCAGGACGGTTTACCACTGCCCGGAGTTAACATCGTCGTTCAAGGGACCACTACAGGTACCCAGACCGATTTTGATGGAAACTACCTGATACAGGCGAGCGAGGGTCAGTCCCTCGAGTATAGCTATATCGGGCAAAGGACTGTCACGCGAGTCGTAGGCGCAGGCAACACCATCAATGTGCAGATGGAAGAAGATGCCCAGGCATTGGAAGAAGTGGTGGTTACAGCACTTGGTATTCGAAGGGAAAAGCAGGCTCTTGGCTACGCGGTTTCCGAAGTAGACTCCGAACAGCTGGAATCACGACCTGAAGGTGATATAGCCCGGGTCCTTCAAGGAAAAGCCTCTGGGGTGCAGATCATCAACCAAAGTGGTCTGTCCGGTTCCGGTACTAACGTGATCATCCGTGGTCTCAGTACGTTCAGCTCCAGTAACCAGGCCCTCTTTATAGTAGACGGTG
>JBPEXP010000331.1:0-3418 GCA_052031475.1 Flavobacteriaceae bacterium
ACAGCATTTACTTCCTTCATTTTTGCCACTACATTAACTTCTCCTACAGCTGACGCCTCGTATGTGCCTCCATATTTGATAGTTACATCCTTCAAAGCTCTTGAAGAACTCAGATTAGATACCGTGTTACCCGGGGTTTTGCTCAACACGTAATCAGCGCATGCAACCAGTGTATATTCTTCGCCAAACATTTCACCCTCTTCTGTAATAAATGCCAGCCGATCTACATCCGGGTCTACTACGATCCCAAGATCGGCTCCTTCTTTGACCACCAGTTTGCAGATATCGCCAAGATGTTCTTTTAAGGGTTCAGGATTGTGAGGGAAATGCCCGTTCGGATCGCAGTAGAGTTCCACTACTTCCACCCCAAGGGCCTTGAGCAATTTAGGAATGGCGATTCCCCCGCTGGAATTGACCCCGTCTACAACAACTTTAAACTTTTTAGCCCGGATGGTATCTGCATCTACCAGATTGAGTTTTAGAACTTGTTCTATGTGAAGATCTATATATCCACCATGGCTGCTCAACTTCCCTAACTGGTCTACATCGGCAAATGTAAATTCCTCTTTTTCGGCAATTTGCAGAATCTTGCTTCCCTCTTTCCCGTCAAGGAATTCACCCTTGTCGTTAAGTAGTTTCAGGGCGTTCCACTGTTTGGGATTGTGGCTTGCTGTTAAGATGATGCCGCCATCTGCTTTTTCAAGCGGCACGGCAATTTCAACTGTGGGCGTGGTGGATAATCCCAAATCCAGCACGTCAATGCCAAGCCCGATCAATGTATTGACCACGAGTTGCTGAATCATCGGGCCGGAAATACGAGCATCCCGTCCTATGACTACCTTATATGCAGATTGTGGTCTCGATTCTTTTAACCAACTGCCATAGGCAGCTGCAAATTTAACGGCATCAACCGGTGTGAGATTATCGCCGGGGCGGCCACCAATGGTTCCCCTGATCCCGGAAATTGATTTAATTAGGGTCATAAATCGCTAAAAAGTTTTTGCAAATATAGGAGGTCTTGGTTCTAAAGAAAAGCAGCATATTTGTAAAATATAAAGCAGAAAACTAATTGCTACCATGAATTTCCTGGCTCACATTTACCTCTCATTTGATGACGATCATGTGACCATTGGTAATTTCATAGCAGACAGCATTCGAAGCCGCAATTATAAACACCTGCCGGAGAGAATACAAAAGGGGGTGCTGCTTCACAGGGCCATTGACACTTATACAGACTCGCATAAGATTCCCAAGGAAAGCAGCAAGAAACTTCATAAGAAATACAGGCATTACAGTCGGGTTATCGTCGATATATACTACGATCATTTCCTGGCCAAAAACTGGCGCCTGTATTCCGATGATCCACTGGATGAGTTCGTAGACAGATTTTATGACCTGCTCGCGGCCAACTACCGATGGCTCCCCGATGGAATACAGCATATGATGCCTTACATGATCGCAGATAACTGGCTGCTTAACTACGCCAACCTCCACGGCATTGAAAGAGTGCTCAGCGGGATGAACCGCCGTACTAAGAACAAAAGCAAAATGAATTACGCCATAGAGGACTTAAAGGAGCACTATGACGAATTTGAAGGTGAGTTCAGCTTGTTCTTTGAAGACCTTATCCAATTTTCCAGAAAGAAATATCATTCCCTATGCAAAAAATAAGCTGGCTTTTTATTGTATTGTTCATCCTGGGATGCAAAAACAAGGAAGCTGATCCCACAGGACTGGTCACTGAAAATGCTATGGTGGTCTCGGCGCGTGAAGAGGCTTCGGCTGTTGGCGCCGCAATTCTTAAACAAGGCGGCAATGCCTTTGACGCCATGATCGGGACAGAACTTGCCCTGGCTGTGGCCTATCCATATGCGGGCAATCTCGGAGGTGGTGGTTTTATGGTCTATCGAAAAGCCAATGGAGAATTCGGGGCCCTGGATTACAGGGAAAAAGCCCCGCTTAGTGCCCATAAGGACATGTATCTTGATTCATTGGGCAATGTCATCCCCGGCATGAGTACAAAAGGGGCAACCGGTGTTGGGGTTCCTGGCACCGTTGCCGGCATCTTTGAAGTGCACGAAAAATTCGGAACCTTGCCTATGGAGGAAATCATGGCGCCGGTCATCGAGCTTGTAGAAAAAGGAGTTGTGGTTACAAAGAAACAAGCGGAGCGCATGGATAAGTATTGGGAGGAAATCCAGGAGGTGAATGGAGATCAGACCCTTTTCTACAATAAATGTGAACCCGGTGATACCCTTCAATATCCGGCACTGGCACAAACACTGCGCAGGATATCTGATAACGGCAGAGATGAATTTTACAGAGGTGAGACGGCAAAAGTACTTGCCGAATTCATTCAAAGCAAGGGAGGCTATGTAACATTGGAAGATCTCGAAGCCTATGAGGCAGTCTGGAGGCAGCCCATCGTTTTTAATTATCACGATCTGAAGCTCATTTCCATGTGCCCGCCAAGCAGTGGTGGTTTTACACTCTATCAGATGTTCAAGATGCTGGAACCCTTTCCCCTGTCCGACTACAGTCCGCATGACCCTCGTTCCATCCAGCTATTTACAGAGGCTGCCAGGCGCGCCTATGCAGACCGGAATTACTACTTGGGAGATCCTGATTTCGTAGAGATCCCGTTGGATGTCCTCCTGAGCAATCGGTATATCCGCGAACGCATGAGCGACTTTGATCCGGAGCAGGCCACGCCATCTTCAGAAGTTTCACACGGCCAGCTTGCGATTCTCGAATCAGAGGAAACTACGCATTACAGCATTGTAGACCCGTTTGGAAATGCCGTTTCTGTAACCACTACCCTTAATGGGGCCTATGGATCCAAATTGTATTGTGACGCCCTTGGCTTTTTTCTCAATAACGAAATGGATGACTTTAGTGCCAAGCCTGGCGTGCCCAATATGTTCGGACTTATCGGTGCCGAGGCCAACAGTATTGCGCCGGGTAAACGCATGCTGAGTTCGATGACACCGACCATTATTGAAAAAGACGATCAATTGTGGATGGTTGTAGGTTCGCCTGGCGGTTCAAAGATCATTACTGCCGTGGCGCAGACCATTCTCAATGTCTATGAATACGGGCTTAGCATGCAGGAAGCAGTAGATCTGCCCCGTTATCACCACCAATGGCTGCCGGACGAAATTGTTTTTGAGCCAGGGAAGTTTCCGGATGAACTAAGGGAAAAGCTGCGGTCTAAAGGCTACATTGTCAATGAGAAATTAACCCCGGTTATGGGGAAGGTAGACGCCATTCGGATCCTGCCGGATGGCCGCCTGGAAGGTGGTGCTGACCGCAGAGGAGATGACACTGCCGTAGGATTCTAGCCGTGTACTAAGCGTTGCCCAATTGTCTTTTCAGGTCTTCCATGGATTCCTGAAGTTGGCGCAACAGTCCTTTCTCT
>JBPEXP010000332.1:0-6412 GCA_052031475.1 Flavobacteriaceae bacterium
TCAAGCAACTCGGCAGTTGTTCACCACGATCATTATTCGCTATCATACAGAGAGGAATACGAACAGGCAGAATGGGTGTTTTATTCACTTAAACCCGATCATCTTACCAACATTCAAAGAGAGCGCCCCGATTTTATTGAAGACCCTTATGTAAAATCAAAATCGGCAGATTGGCGTAATTACAAGAGATCCGGATATGACCGCGGCCATCTCTGTCCTGCAGGAGATCGCAGGTTTTCTGAACTGGCCTATCAGGAGACTTTTTACACCAGCAATATAGTACCTCAGCAGCGCGACTTCAATGCCGGTGTATGGAATGATCTGGAAAAACAAATCCGCATCTGGTGCAGGCGCTATGGCGATCTCTATGTGATCACAGGGGGCATCCTCAAGCCTGGTTTAGAGAGTATTGGCGATGAAGATGTTGCTGTACCCGAGCACTTTTATAAGATCGTAGCCAGGGGTGAGGCAGATAATATGAAGGCCATTGCCTTTCTGATACCCCATCAGTCTTACATCACAACATTCAGCGACTACACTACTACGGTAGACCAGGTGGAGGAGGCTACCGGGCTTGATTTTTTTCAAGGTCTCCCAGACACTCTCACACGCAAATTAGAGAGTGAAATTAACACCCGCGACTGGCCGGTTACAACCATTCATTAAGCCGGTTGGCATCCAGTTTCAGGAAGATAAACAACAAAATGGTAAAGCCCAGCAGACCTGATCCCCCGTAGCTGAAAAAGGGCAAGGGTATGCCTACCGTGGGCAAGACCCCAATAACCATCCCGATATTGATAAAATAATGGATCAGCAGAATGGAGATGACCCCATATCCATACATCCTGCTAAAATCATTTTTTTGTCGCTCGGCCAGGTGCACCAGTCGCAACAGCAAAAAGGTAAAGAGCAGGACTACCGTAGTGGTGCCCAAAAAGCCCCATTCTTCGCCTACGGTACTGAAGATATAATCCGTGTGCTGTTCCGGCACGAAATCTCCTTTGGTTCGGGTACCTTCAAGAAACCCCTTGCCAAAGAAACCACCTGATTCGATGGCCTTTTCGGACTGGTACGTATTGTAGCCTATAGTCTTTCGAATCGTTTCAAGCTTATCAGGATCTTTTTCCAGTCTGAGCCATAAGGTAAAACGATCGCGGTGCCGTTGCTCGAATACACTGTTGAATACAAAGTTTACAGAAAGAGAAAAAAGGATGGAGACTACACAAACTATGATCAGCGGGAAGGCAGGAACTTTAAAACTGGCTTTTTTTACCAGCAGGAACACTGCGACGATCAGTGCCATACCGATCCCTACCCAAATGGTGCCGAACATCAGTGTGGTTATAAAGACCAACAGGGCCAGAAAGGCAAACCCGAGATAATACAATGGCAGGCCTTCTCTGAACAAGACGAATATCAAAGCGAAAAAGACCAGAGCGCTCCCGGGATCGGGCTGCGGAATGATAAGCAATACAGGGATCAGAATAATGAGGAAGGCATAGAACTGGTGTTTGGTTTTCTTGATGTCTGTCTGGATATCGCTCAGGAATTTGGCCAGGGCAAGGGCCGTGGTGATTTTGGCAAATTCTGAGGGTTGCAGGTTAAAAAAACCAAGATCGTACCAGGAAGTAGCTCCTGCTATCGTTTTCCCAAAAATGAAAAGCCCCAGCAAGGCTACCAGTGAAATGATGTATAAGATACTGCCAAATCTTTCGTAGAAATTTGCCTCCAGGGTCAGGACTACCAGCGCTGCGAGCAGGCTGATTCCGATAAAGGCCATCTGTTTGCCGTAGAGCTGGCTGAAATCAAAAATAGAGGGATTGCTTTCCGAAAATGTTGTTGAGTAAATATTGACCCATCCGATAATGACGAGCAGCAGGTAAAGAAGAACAGTAAGCCAATCAATCCGTTTTAGTACGCTTCTACCAGACATACTCGTTAATCTTGAATTCCTCGCCGCTGTAGGGTTTGGCGTACTCGTGTTCAAGAGTCTTTTCCAGCATCCTTCTTTCCAGATCCGTGCGGCTGATCTCTCCTTTCAGGTACTTTTCTATAAGCAGGGAAGCGATATGGCCTGCATAACGGGCTCCGTAGTAGCCGTGCTCAATAAATACTGCCAGGGCTATTTGCGGGTCTTCCACGGGGGCAAAAGCTACAAATACGCTGTGATCGGTAAGCTGTGTTTTAACCCCGTCTATACGAGTAAAATTTTCAACGGTACCTGTTTTACCTGCAATTTCCACACCTGGGATCTGCAGCCACTTGGCAGTACCCTTTTTGTATACATCAGCCATTCCCTGAATGACAGGCTCAAAATGCTGCGGATCTATGGTAGTATATTTTGCTTCGGTAAATTCTGGTTTTCTTATTGGGATTCCTTCGATCTTTTTAAGGATATGGGGCGTGTAGTAGTAACCCCTGTTGGCTATAGCAGCTACCATATTGGCCAGTTGTATGGGCGTTGCCGCTACCTCTCCCTGTCCGATGGAGTTGGAGATTATGTACGATGAACTCCAGCGGTTATCCCCGTAAAACCTGTCGTAATACGCCTTGTCCGGGATTCTTCCGGGTCGTCCGGTGGGAAGGTCATAACCCAGATAATTACCCAATCCAAAGCTTTTCATGTGTTCAGACCATATGTCCATACCCTCGTCTGTGGTAGTGTACTTATCGTAGATCTTCCTAAAAGTTCCGGCAAAATACGCGTTACAGGACTTATAGATACCACTGTTCATATTCCGTATCCCCCCGCCGCAATGACATCCTCTTAATGTATTACCTACATAGAAGCCATTGTAGCAGCGGATGGTGGTTTCCGGCTTGATGACTCCTTCCTGCAGGGCCACCAGTGCATTGAGTGTTTTAAAAGGAGAACCCGGGGACGGTTCAGCCAGAAGGGCCCGGTCCCAGGTGGGCTTCGATATGGTATCGTAGTGCAGTTTACTGTAATTCTTAGACCGTTCGCGACCAACCAGGAGAGCCGGATCATAGGTAGGCCCGGAGATTAGCGCCAGGATCTCTCCTGTTGAAGGTTCCAGGGCCACTATGCCTCCACGTTTCCCGTTCATCAGTTTTTCACCGTATTCCTGCAGGGACTTATCGAGGGTTACATAAATTTCCTTTCCCTGCTCAGGCAGGGTGTCCAGCAAACCGTCTTTATATGGGCCAAGGTCCCTGTTGAATCGGTCTTTCTGGATAAATTTTACTCCCTTACGGCCTCTTAACAGTTCTTCGTATTCTTTCTCGATCCCGGTCCGGCCGGTAAGTTCACCCTGTACATAATAGGGATTCTTCTGAAGGTCTGTTTCATTTACCTCACTGATATAGCCCAATACGTTGGCACCGCTTTTGGTATTGTAATAGCGTAATGATCTTTTCTGGATGTAAAAGCCTTCGTATTTCCTCATCTTTTCCTGCAATCGCGCGTAGTCTTCCTTGGAGAGCTGCGGAACCAAGACAGAGGGGAGTCTTGGCGAATATACCCTGGCCTTGTGGAGTTTTTCTTTGAATTTCTCTTTGTCGATCCTCAACAGAGAGCAGAATTCCAGCGTATCCAATGGTTTAACTTCCCTGGGAATGACCATGACATCATATGCCGGCTGATTGGCCACCAGCAGCCGTCCGTTCCTATCATATATGTAGCCGCGTTCAGGATAGTCATAAATGGCCTTTACAGCACTGTCTTCTATGACCTGGTTGGGTGAAAAGCTAAAAATCTGCAAATAGGATAACCTACCAATAAAGGTGATTCCTATAATGATGATGATAGATGATAAAAGAATTTTTTTCATTTGCCTATCAAAAGATTTTGATGGTCACAGGCTTCGGGCCTACTCTTTTCGAACGCTGAACAGGGAGCTGAAAAGCAAACAGAGAACCAGGGTACCCATTCCTGTGAAAATAACTTTCTTCAAAATTACCAGCAAATTTGCCAAACTAAAAATTTCCAATGTAAAGAATATCACATGGTGTGCTACAATTAATAACGCAAGGAATGTGATTTGTTGTGCCCTGGTGGTGTTGGAAAGTTTAAAACTTTGAAATTCGTAATTAATGCCAAATACAAACCTCATGATTGTTGGCCTGAGATAGGCGATCGTAACCGTGGATGCTGCGTGCAGGGCAAGGGTATCGGAGAAAATATCAATGACAAAACCAAGCAGGAAGCCCACGCTGATAAATACGGCCCGGTTTTCCTTGATCGGGTACCAGTAGAGGAAAAGGATGTAAACCATCGGATTGATAAAACCGAAGAAATTGAGCCTGTTAAAAACCAATACCTGTACAAGAACCAGCAAGGTAAATCTCAGTGCATTGATAAAATATCTACTACTGTTCATTGTTTACTTCGGCTTCTAGTTCCTGGATTTCCTCACGATTCGGATTGTCGATGATATAAACATTCTTTAGATTGGTCATGTCTACGAACAGCTGCACCTCAATGCGATAAAAACTCTGGGAGGCATTCAGATCAAATTTCTTGATGGTCCCTATAGGGATATTTTCGGGAAATATACTAGACATTGCTCCTGTAACGATCGTGTCGCCGATGGTTAATGGCACAAGCCTTGGGATATCCTCTAGCTGCACCTGGTCAAATCGTCTGGTGTCCCAGGTCAGGGATCCAAAGTAATTAGTGTTCTTGATCTTGGCGTTAATATTCGAGTTGGTATTCAGGATACTTTGTACGGCGGCGTAATTATTGGAAGTCCTGTCTACAATGCCCAGAAGTCCCTGGTCTGTGATAACACCCATGTCCTGCTCAATTCCCTGCTTGCTTCCTTTATCTATGGTGATGTAATTGTCGTTATTGGCATAACTGTTCTTGATCACGGAGGCGCTAATAACCGAGTATCTCAATTGCGTACTATCCGGTTCCGTACTGTCTGCTACCACCTGATTGTAAAGAAGGGCGCGCAGCATTCTATTCTCTTCAAGCAATGCCCTGTTGGTTTCCCCGAGCTGAAAGTAGGAGCTGATGTTGTTGGCCGTATTGTAAATGCCGCCACTGAGCCAGTTGGCCGAGTTAAAATAGCGAGACCTGTGATAGGAGTGCGACTGAACAGTAAAGCTGAGGGCAATGGTGAGGAATAGTAAATAGAGCAGGGATATCTTATAACGAAGAATGAAGTTGATGATCTGCTGCATTCAGCTTACAATTGCTTTTTACGTTTCCGGATCGGCAATTATGCATGCCGGGAAAGCTGTCTCTTTATTTAATCAGGATGCTTTTGTAGCGTTCCAAGTTTTTAAGGGCAATACCCGTTCCGCGCACTACGGCCCGAAGTGGGTCCTCGGCAATATAGACGGGCAGGTCGGTCTTCTGGGATAACCTGCGGTCCAGACCCCGCAGCATAGAACCTCCACCGGCCAGGTAGATCCCTGTGTTGTAGATATCTGCAGCCAGTTCTGGCGGTGTTTGCGATAGGGTTTCCATTACAGCATCCTCGACCCTGAGGATCGACTTATCCAGTGCTTTTGCAATTTCCCTGAAAGAGATCTGTACCTGTTTCGGTTTACCGGTAAGCAGGTCCCTGCCTTGTACGGACATATCGTCCGGAGGGGATTGGAGATCTTCTATAGCGGATCCGATCTGAATTTTAATATTTTCGGCAGTGCTCTCACCCACGTAGAGATTATGCTGGGTACGCATGTAGTATATGATATCGTTGGTAAAGACATCACCTGCAATCTTTACAGATTTATCGCAGACAATTCCGCCGAGGGCAATGACGGCTATCTCTGTAGTTCCTCCTCCGATATCCACGATCATGTTTCCCTTGGGTTGCATGATATCCAGGCCGATACCAATGGCAGCAGCCATGGGTTCGTGAATCAGATAAACTTCCTTGCCATTCACTCTCTCGGCCGATTCTTTTACCGCCCTCATCTCCACCTCGGTAATACCCGATGGGATGCAGATGACCATCCTCAGGGCAGGAGGAAACCATTTCTTTTTTAACGCGGGGATATTCTTGATGAACATGTTGATCATCTTCTCCGAAGCGTCAAAATCAGCGATGACCCCGTCCTTCAGCGGCCGGATGGTCTTGATGTTTTCATGGGTTTTGCCCTGCATCATATTAGCCTCTTTGCCCACTGCAATGATCTTGCCCGTCATGCGGTCTCTTGCCACTATAGAAGGGCTGTCTACAACCACCTTATCAGCGTGAATGATCAGCGTATTTGCCGTACCCAGATCGATGGCTATTTCTTCAGTCAGGAAATCAAAAAATCCCATGGCAACTAGTTTGGTTTTTGGATTATTGGTTGAGGATCATCGACAAAAGTAGTAAAATTAATGCTTAAAATGACGCGTGCCGGTCATGACCATGGCCATGCCATTTTGGTTGCAAAAATCGATGCTCAGCTGATCCTTTATAGACCCCCCGGGTTGTATGACGGAACGTAT
>JBPEXP010000333.1:0-2163 GCA_052031475.1 Flavobacteriaceae bacterium
TCCTTGTTGTAGTAAGCATTACCCAGATTGTAGGGCGCGGCCACATTTTGTCCATTCTTGGATATGGCCTTACGGTAGTCTACCTCGGCCTCAACGAACTTATTGTCAATGAGTTCTTGATTGGCCTCCCAGGTGAGATTGGTAGATTCATTAAGAACGCTTTGGTCTATCTCACCGTCCTCCTGCTCCTGCGCAAATAGCGGGGAACAAATTACGACCATCAGTAATGACCATATGTCAATCGATCTCCTTCTCATTGAATAAATTCAATTTTCTAAGCCATTTAGTCTTCCTGTCCAGGATAAATACATCTAAAAATAGGAAGAATAAGCCTGCTCCCAAAAACCACTGGAACTGATCTTTGAATTCGGCGAATTGTTTGGCCTCAAATTCTTTCTTATCAATCTTGTCTAATTCCTCTTTGATAAAATCCACAGCATCTTCGGTATTCTCACCATTGATGTAAAGGCCATTGCCCTCTTCTGCGATTTCTACCAGGACCTCTTCATTGAGTTTTGTGATGACCACTTCTCCATTCCTGTCTTTTTTAAGGCTTTCAACTACCCCGTTGCGCTTGATGGGGATAGGACCGCCCTTGGTTTTTCCCACTCCTATTGTATAAACCGTGATCCCTTGTTCTACAGCAGTTTCAACGGCATCGATCGCCTGGCCTTCCGAATGGTCCTCCCCATCCGAAACGATAAACAGAACGCGGTTGGTCTGTTCCTCATCATCGTAATAGGTGGCCGCCAAATCAATGGCAGCGTCAATAGCCGTTCCCTGGGAAGACAGCATATCGGTACTCATATTTTGAAGAAACATTTTTGCTGCACCGTAATCTGTTGTAATAGGGAGTTGCGGGTAGGCCTGGCCGGCATAGGCAATAATTCCGATACGATCGCTAACAAGCTGATTGATGATCTCAGACACCAAGCGCTTTGCTTTCTCCAGCCGGTTAGGGGCAATATCCTCGGCGAGCATACTTTTTGAGACGTCCACGGCAAAGACGATGTCTACCCCCTGTCTTTTTACGGTCTCCATTTTAGTGCCGATCTTGGGGTTTACAAGTGCCAATACCAAACAGGACAATCCCAGTACCAGGACGATCAGTTTTAGCCCGGCCTTGAGGGAAGATCGGGTTGGGGTGATCCTCCTCAGCAGACGCGGATCAGCAAACCTCTTCTGTGTCCTTCTTTTCCATATCTGTAGGAGAATAAATAGGACCACCATCACCGGGATGACGCCTAGAAGGTAGAAGTATATTTTTTCGTCTAACTGAATCATATTTTATATAAAACTTCTGAAAACGGTTATTCTCAGAAACCATTCCATCAGCACCAAAAACCCCGCCAAAAGAACCCATGGGCGAAACTTTTCCTCGTACTTGTAATATTTGAACTCTTCAATCTCGGTCTTCTCAAGCTTGTTTATTTCATTGTAGATCTCTTCCAGTTTATCATTGTCTGTTGCCCGGAAGTATTTACCCCCTGTAAGCTTGGAGATTTCCTTAAGCAATTTTTCATCGATCTCCACCTGCCTCATGCCGTATCTGAAGGAACCATCTGCGTTATAGGCCACGGGAGACAAGGCATTGCCGTTAGTGCCAAGGCCGATGGTGTAAGTCTTTATATCATATTCAACAGCCAGATCAGCAGCCGTTAATGGTTCTATAAATCCGGAGTTATTTACCCCGTCTGTTAGAAGAATAATGACCTTGCTCTTTGCTTTGCTTTCCTTAAGCCTGTTCACCGAGGTAGCCAGGCCCATTCCGATTGCTGTACCGTCTTCCAGTTCTCCATAGGATATTTCGCGCAATGCGCTTTGTACGATAGATTTGTCGCTTGTAATTGGAGTTTTGGTATAGCTTTCACCGGCATAGGCAACCAGACCGATCCGGTCATTGGGACGCTTTCTGATAAAGTCTGCGGCCACGATCTTCAGTGCCGATAGCCTGTTCGGCTTCAAATCACGGGCAAGCATGCTGGAGCTCACATCAATGGCCATAACAATATCGATCCCCCTGGTAGTCCTTGTCCTCGAGGAAATATCTTCAGTTTGCGGTCTTGCCATAGCCGTGATAATGGCCGCGAGGGCAAGCAGCCTCATCAGAAACAAGAGGGGTTTTAATTTGGGCAGCAGATTCTGGGTATAGAATCCCCTGGT
>JBPEXP010000334.1:0-3093 GCA_052031475.1 Flavobacteriaceae bacterium
GCGCATATTGTAATCACTTCTTACCTGGTTTCTGGCAGCCAGTTCGGAATCTGTTACATCGGCGTTCAATATACCACGGAGCTCATCCTTGGTTTCAGTACCGGTCAGGGTAATACCTGCGCCGGGTGCATATTGGAAAATATCGGCAAGATCGTCGTCTAAGAGCAGCGAAATATCATAATTGTCTGCTGCAGCTACCCGCTCTATGGAATTGTAAGCGTTAAAGATCTGGCCTTCCCATTCCTGCATCCGGTTGGTCCAACCCCGGTAATTAAAATTACCTGTAAAGTTGATGTAACCATTATTCTGACCAATGGGTAGTCCGTAATTCAGACCCAGATTGAATTTTTCCCCATCTACTTCTTTAGACGGTCCGCTTTCGCTGGTAAAGTTGGCACCAGTGGTCATATCTACAGTGAGTTGCTGATTGGCCTTTTTAAGCACGATGTTGATCACACCGGCTATAGCATCAGAACCGTACTGGGCGGCAGCGCCATCCCTCAGGATCTCTATCCGTTCTATGGCATTAGAGGGTATGGCCGTCAGGTCTGTTCCCACACTACCACGTCCGAAGGTGCCGTTAACGTTGATCAAAGAAGTCTTATGTCTTCTTTTCCCATTGATCAGGACCAATACCTGATCTGGTCCTAAGCCTCGTAAAGAAGCCGGAGCAATATGGTCTGTACCATCTGAAATAGTCTGTGGATTGGAGACGAAAGACGGTGCGGCATAGTTCAGGATCTCAACCACCGTGATCTGGGGGGTAGACTGGGTGAGTTCCGTCACATCCAGCACGTCAACGGGTACTGGGGTATCCGTGGCAGTTCTGTTCACATTACGCGAACCAATGACCACCACATTATCCAGCTCTACACCAGACTGCAAGGTAACGTCGAGGGTGCTTCCCGAGACCGTCATGCGCCTGGTTGTGAATCCCACATAGGAAAAAATAAGTACATCTCCGTCTGAAGCCTGTATGGAATAATTTCCATCAAAATCAGTGATGGTTCCCCTGGTAGTGTTCTGTACCAGGATGGAAACCCCGGGTAATGGATCTCCTTGTTCATCGACCACTTTTCCTGTTACTTCCTGTGCTTGGGAAGTGAAGCAGAAGAAAAGCGTACATAGTGCTAGAAGCGTAAAGCTTTTCATAATAGTGTTTTTTGGTTAATTGAAAGTTGTCCGGGCCCTGTTGACACAAACAAAGTATGTTAAATATATGTTAGATTATTATCAATTTAATGTTTTTTAACCCTTTTTTTTGTGGATTTAAGAAAATTATTATCGATTTAGCAAAGATGTCTAAATGAGTAAAACACCTGATAGTAGGGTACTTTTACCCAATTTACACAGGAAATTTCAAGAGTTTTTTTGAGGAAAATTCCGAAAAACTTTTATTGAGCAAGAAGAGATTTTTATGCTAAAGTCTTAGGAATGCAAGTGCAACTATTGGGGAGTGGCGGTTTTTTTTCTGAAATCAGGGTTGACGAATACTCCCAGTTGCAGCCTGTCGTAGTGAGCGGCGGGAAAATGATTTTTCAGATATCCTACCTGCACGGATGTGATCGGAGAGATCTTGAATCCTAGGGCTGCATAAAACCTGTTCTGATCAAAAACATTGTCCTGCAGATTTAAGAATATCTCGTTGTACCAATTGATAAATACCACCTCGGTTAAGGGTAAGGTGAGCTGTAGTCTGTATCGCGCCCTGTGCTTCAAGTCTGTATCTGTGCCAAAATCAATAAAGCGTTGTTCCAGGCGGTATCGATGTTCGAAGAGAACTTTACCTACTTCATTTCTTAGAATAAACTGCTGGAAAATCCTGTGCTCACTCAGATCTTCCTCACCCGGAAATTCCTCAAAGCTGGTGTCTGTGGCGATATAGGCATAACCCAGGGTGGCCATAGCCTCATCATTAATATGATAATTCATACCGGTACGCAGAAGAAGCTGGTTGAAATTGGATGTAGTTTCCCAGAAACGGAATTGCGCCTCACTGTGAATACTCCAGTCATCGGAAATTCGGTTGAGGCCAAAATACATGTACCAGGCTCCCAGCTGGTCTTCCCCATTTACCTGGGCCGTTAAGTTAAAGCCGGCCAATAAACATATAGATAGTAGTAATTTTTTCATTCTAATCCAGTTCTATGCTTTGAGTTTCTTTAAACGGACTTAAATCTGAGTTGTCTATGCTGTCTTTATAATCTTTCCAATCCCCGGTAAAGAATTGATTGGTGGCCTCCAGCGCCTGTTCAAGATCGTTTCTTGCAAATTGCATCAAGCGATCTTCTGTGGCCGTAAGCCCTTCCGGGCGGGTACTGATATAGGTCTCCGCATCCTGGATCCGCTTCATTACAGTCATTTCTTTATTGCGCACAATTCCCTGCCTTTTATCTTCCTTACCCATATAAAGCGCGATCAGTTCGTTTATTTTTTTGACTATGTCGTTGGACGCTTTGATAGAAGCCTCATATTTATCTTTGTCCTTCTGCCGGAGTTTTTTTCTGATCTCTTCAGCTGTCTCCTTGCTTTCAGCCAGTTGCCTTACTGCATCGGCCGAGGCCTGTGTATATTTTCGTAAAGTGACAAGCGCCTGGTACCTGGCCTCAGCTGCCGCGGTATTACTGTGAAGCCGTGGATCTGCTTTAACTAGAAGCGTAGTTTCATCTTCATGGCCAGCATAGGATATTTTGATCCTGTAAGTCCCCGGTTGAACCTTCATACCGCCGGGTTCCGAATTTTTCTTCTTCTTGACCACTTTTCGCGAGGGCCTATCAGCTCCTTTTTCATCCAATTCCCAATAAACCCTGTGAAATCCTGGTTTTTCAGGAGTTTTAAAATGAAGGGTGCGGATATGCTTATCACCCTGGAATACCTCTAACTTAATCGAGTCTTTTTTTACTTCTTTATTTTCCTGGTCCTCATCGCCCTCTGCTTCTTCATCTTTTTTTTCATCCGCCACTTCTTTTTTAAATCCGCTTTTGAGAAAGTAGGTAATCATGGCTCCTTCTTTCCTGTTTTCGGCATTGTACAAGGCGTCACCTCCAAATCTGCTTCCCGTAGGCTGCTGATAGGCCGCCAAATAGGCATCGG